>CAZIQD010000057.1:0-2471 GCA_964541715.1 uncultured Gammaproteobacteria bacterium | reverse complement strand
TTGACTGATTCCCACGACAGCAAGCGAAACGGCTGCCGCGATGACGGCAGTATACAGATATTGTTTCATAGTAGTACGTTATGTATAAAGATGATGTACACTCAACCACACACGTACTACGCCATCGACAATCTTCCTCCTCGAATTCCCTTGCGCAGGAGTTGTATCACGGGCGGTGAAACTCCAACCGGCAGCGCCATCAATGCGATGCGACGCACAACCACGATAGTCGCACACAACACAACGGTAGCCACCACAAGCGCAACAGCCAGCAACCCCTCCTCATGAGCCACCGACGCGTCCAAAACGCCAAATGCCCACAGCATGCTCTGTTCCTCATCATAGCCAATGCTCACGGTGCCGGTCTGCTCGTTATATTGCTCGATCACACAATCAATCGCACAGGCCGCCAGTGGTGAGGCTAACGCAAAACGAAAATATGCGAGCACCACAATGCCCAGCAGTGCCATCAACGCCGTGACTGTCCGGGCAGATGGTTGTCGTGCATGCAGTCCTCGCATACGAAATACTATTCTTAGTTTTCCTTAGTTAACACGTTCACCGACCAACTCAACGCTGATGTCAAACATATCATCAATCAAGTTGTCACCAATATTTTGGAAGAATTTTCCTGAACCAAAACGGACATCCCACAATGTTCGATCAAGCTGGAAGTCCGCGCGCACAACCGGCTGTCCGTCACGTCCCACGACACTCACCGGTACCTGAATTTCGTTGGTAATCCCCTTGAGTGTTAAATCTCCGGTTACCGTCGCATTCCCTTCGTCATCAGTACTCATGCCAGTCACGACAAAGGTTGCTGTCGGATATGTCTCAACCGCAAAGAAATCGTCTGACTTCAAATGACGCGTCAACATCTCTTCACCGGCATTCCTGCCCGTTGAGAGTGCTGTCAACGAGGTCATATCAATGACCAACTCACCAGACACTCCTGCTTCTGTAACTGACAGTGAACCACGCTGCACCTGCACCGTCGCTGTGTCAACGTAGTTATCGAGTAGCGGCTTGTCACCGCGCGCCTGAATCGAACTCTCCGCAGCAAGCACCGTGTAGTCACCATAGGTGAAAGTATAGCTTTCATCATCAACCGCAGGCTCAGGTGACGCTGGCTGTGAAGGAGCACCAAACTGTGTCTGCACCATCCATGCGGCAAACACACCAACTACCGCCAATCCGGCAAATGCGAGATATCGATTCTGTTTCATGTCTCTAAAATTTAATGATTAACATCTTCCGTATTGTAATAATTTTTTCATGATTAATCAAGCCTCATCCCTTCAGCCCCTATGGTATACTATACACATGACAACACATACACCATTTGAAGAAACTCCCGGATATCAGCACCTCAAAGCGAAGCTTTTGGACTACCTCTCACAGCGTGATTACTCGGAAGCACGCCTCTTTGAAAAGGTCTGTTCTTTGCGCGAACGGTACCCCAACACCAAGCGGTATGAACCCTACACACCGGCCAATATCCGCCTTGTCATCAACCGCCTCAAAGAGGTTGGTATTATCGACGAGGTTCGTTTTTTGGAAAACATGCTCTACGCCTCCCTCCACAGCCAGTATGGTCTGCGCCGCATTACGCAAAAGATGTATCGCAATAAATACGCCAAAGAACATATTGAGGCAGTGCTCCGTCGCTTTCACGAAGACGCTCCCGAGCGTGATCTGAGCAGCATCACGCGCGCTGTGCAGCGGCGCAAGGCAACGCTCATGCGCAAATATCCCGACGAATCGAAGCACATCATCAATAAACGCCTCTTTCAGTTTGTTGCTGCCAAAGGGTTTTCCTATGACGAAATAAAGCAAATCCTCTCGCTCCTTGAGGATTAAAAAAGAGCCCTTCATGGGCTCTTTGTATTATTCAATTTCTATCTCAAGATTTGGTGCAAACTCTTCTTCGTAAATCTCAATCAAGGTGAAGCACAGAGCTAATATTAACGGCCCCACGATAAACCCCCAAAAGCCAAACGCGATAAACCCTCCGATGAGCGCGAAAAACACTAAGAGCTCGTGAATCTTCGCCTTTCCTTTGATCAAGAATGCGCGCAGCACATTGTCTCCCGTCGAGACAACAACACCCACAACTGCCAAAATAACTGCGGCGAGATAACTTTGCTGCGCAATCAGATAGATAACTCCGGGAATCCACACCATCGCTGCGCCAACATAGGGCACAATTGCCGCAACTGCCATTAAAACTCCCGGGAAAAATCCAGGCAAACCAGCAAGCATAAATCCAATACCACCGACAACCCCCTGGAAGAGCGCCACCACGACCTCGCTCATAATCGTCGAGTAGCTAATCTCACGGAATGTTTTGAAAATTTTGACATCGTACTTATTAGGTAACGGTGTCAAATTCATAAAACGTCGCATGAGCTTCTTGCCGTCAATGAAGAGGTAAAAAATTGTGAGGAAAATAATCAACGTACTCACAATAA
>CAZIQD010000056.1:0-2815 GCA_964541715.1 uncultured Gammaproteobacteria bacterium | reverse complement strand
CTTTGGGTTGATGTCAGTTTGCGTAAGGCACAGCTGGGTGAACAGGTTGCAATTCTTGCGGTTGTTCGTGATATTAATGATTTTAAAGAGTCTCAGGAGCATTTGCGCTCGAGCGAAGCAAAATTTAGATTACTTGCCCAGTCTATCAGTGATGCCGTGATTACCATCGATCAGAAGGGCGAGATTGTTTTTTGGAACTCGGGTGCGACCAGTATTTTTGGCTATAGTGAGCAGGAAGCGATGGGAAAAAAGTTAAGTCTTATCGTAGAGTCGCAGCATCGAATGAAACTTATGGAGTGGCTCGAGGCATTGCGTTCAACCGGCGTCGCGCCATATGTCAACCAAACAATTATTCGTACGGGGATGCGTAAAGATGGAGTCAGTTTTCCCATGGAAGTCACCTTATCGCGATGGGAGGCTGATCACGAAGCGTTTTATACCGGCATTGTGCGTGATATCACGCAACGAGTTGAGTATGAAAAACGTATGAAAGAGCATGCACAAGAATTGGAAGGGCTCAATCGTGTGATGGTGGGGCGTGAGATGAAGATGATTGAGCTCAAAGAGCGTATTGCGGAATTAGAACGTCAATTAGACACATCTCATGGCAGTTAGAGAACAGCGACAACAATTCCTCTATTTATTCATGCTCGGTTTGGCGATGGGTGTTTTGGTATTGACGTGGGGCGTGTATCCATTCGAAGTTGCATTTCGGCCATTGATGGTCGTTGATATTATCCCGTTGGCCATGAATATCGGTGTTTTGTATTTGATGAATCGCAAGGAGTATCGTTCGAGTGTCACCTCATGGCTTACGATGGCGTTGGTGTTTCTGCAAATCTGGGCACTTGCTGAGCTCTTCCAACATATCAGTATCACTGTTGATTCGTTTTATTTCTGGGTGCAGGTTGAAGATTTTGGCTCGATTTTTGTCCCGATGCTGTTTTATTTGTTTGTCTACCAGTACACAGAGAACGCCATGGTGTCGGTGAGGCGATTTACGGCTCTTTTTCTGGGCTCCATTATCTTTCTCTTTATTGATACGCAACTTTTCGTCTTCCATCTGGGGCAAGAGGCAGTCAGATGGACGAAGTATGGATTTTCTGAGTCATTTACCCCGTACTTTGCCTTTCTGGTGATCTGGTTTGTGGGCTTGTTGTTGGCTGCGCTGTATCGTCTCTGGCAGTTTCAGCGTGAAGAATCCAATGCGTTGCGCAAACAACAGATTCGCCTTATTGCCTTTGCGGTGGCTATCCCTGTTCTTGCGGGAGCTATCACTGACGGTATTCTACCGATTTTGGGATATGATCTTTTTGAGCTGGCGATGGTTTTGACGTCGGTGATGAGCGCGATTATTGCGTACGCGATTTTTAAATATAAGCTGTTTGCTATTGAACCGGAGATTATTTCGCAGCATATGTTTCGGGCTATTCCTGATGCCGTACTGCTCACTGATGCGACAGGCAGAATTCAGGAGTACAACGCTGTTGCTGAGCAATTTTTCGTTGCCAATAAGGCGACCTTATTGGGGGTGTCGGTAAAAAACCTCCTACCTTTTATTCCCTGGGATGACGAATTTTATATTAATCCTGTAATGCCAGGAACACGAGAGTATACAGGTGAGGTGCGGCGTACCGGTACTGATAAGCTGTTGTATGCCCGTGTTATTGTGAGTAAGGTTCATCGACAGATTGGGGCGACATTGGGATATATTCTGGTTATTGCAGATATTACGGACATGAAAGTTCAATCAGATCAGCTTGAGACGCGTTTGAAGGAAATTGAAAAGATTAATGATTTATTGATCGGACGTGAGTTGAAAATGAAAGAAATGAAGGACGAGATCGCGCATTATAAAAAGGCATTACAGACACATGAAGCTCAGTAGTAAAATCATAGCAGCATTACTATCAATTATCGGGGTGCCGATTTTTATCCTCACTCTGGTGTTTTTTAATATTGCGCGCACGAGCGTCGTGAATACGGCGCTGGTTAAACTGGACGCATTGGCAGAGGTGAAATATGAATCAGTTGTCCAGCACTTTGATCACCTGAAAGAATCGATCGGAATTTTTTCTTTACGGTTTACGCTTCGTGATGCACTGGAAGCTGTCCAAGAGGGGGATGGGGAAGTGTTTCTGCCGGAGGTGACGGAGGCGTTGCAGGAAATGGTTGCAGCTGATCCTCATTTTGAAACATTGCACGTCATGACGCTTGATGGCACGCTCTTTACTTCATCATCGAACTCTGTGTACGCAAGTATTTTGCCTACCCTTGTCGCTGAGCAACGAGGCGCGGTTAATACTGCTATCACCCACCTGCTGACGACAGAGGGGGGCATTCAATTTTTTGCGCTTGCTCCCGTCATTGAGCGTGATCGCGTTATCGGATATCTTGTTGGTGTTATTGAACAAGGCTTTTTGGATACATTGACCGTTGATTATACCTCCTTGGGACTGACGGGCGATATTGTCTTTGGTGTTGCGGATGAAGAAGCTGGGCAGGTGCATTTCATCGCACCTCGTCGCTTTGTCGCTGATCCGTTGGCTGCGCAAACCATACCGTTGAATGCTGATGCGGCGATTGCGCAAGCTGTGCGAGGGCAGGAGCGTCGCTTCACTGATACGGTTGATTATCGAGGTGTGTCGATTGTTGCGGCGACGCGCTATGTACCCGAATACGGCATTGGCATCTCCCTTGAACAGGATCAGGATGAAGTTTTCATTAATTTTGAAGAATTGCGTGTGTACATCACTGGCGTGCTGTTCTTGATTCTGCTCTTGATTTTACTGGTTAGTTTCTTTGTTTCACGCGC
>CAZIQD010000055.1:0-3030 GCA_964541715.1 uncultured Gammaproteobacteria bacterium | reverse complement strand
GGCGTTTATGCGCTATTCTTACTCATATTTACACCTAGTAAGCGCTGACATGCCACACTCTCAATATCACAGCCCCAAATCATGGCAAAAGCACAAACCACGCCATGCTCAACGTCGCTCATCAAGTAGCGATATGCACCGACGTCCGCATAAAAATTCACTCTTTTCTATTATCAAACATCTCATTACCAGCCCCTTCGCAGCACTGCGCGGCGGCTCAGTAAATGGCAAGGACCTCGTCAAAAAGGTTGTTGTGTTTGTCGTTGTTGCCGGTTTGTTTGGCTCATTGGGCATGGTTGCGGCCTTTGGATATTTTTCTCGCCAACTTCCTGATGTGCACTCAATTTTGACCCGCTATGTTGCCGAGTCAACCAAGATCTATGACCGCACGGGTGAAGTTTTGCTCTATGAAATTCATGGCGACGAAAAGCGCACGATTGTCGAGCTTGAAAATATTTCGCCCAACATCATCAACGCCTTGATTGCGGCAGAGGATAAGAATTTTTACAAACACAAGGGGTTTTCCGTCATTGGATTTACGCGTGCAGCGGTGCAAAACATATTCACCGGTTCAACCGTCGGTGGTTCAACGCTGACGCAGCAGATGATCAAAAACACGGTACTCACTCGAGAAAAAACCTATGTCCGTAAAATCAAAGAATTAATCCTGGCCCGCAAAGCCGAGCAAGAATTTTCAAAAGATGAAATTTTGAAAGTCTATCTCAATACCATCAATTATGGTGGCGTGAACTATGGCGTTGAATCAGCGGCGCAGGCATATTTTGGTAAGCCAGCAAAAGACGTCACGCTCGCAGAGGCGGCGATTTTAGCAGCAATTCCTCAGCGTCCAACCTATCTCTCTCCATACGGCAACAATACCCACGCTCTCTTTGCTCGGCAAGGGTATGTACTTGATCGCATGGTAGAAGAGGGCTATATCAACAAAGATATGGCACAGGCGGCAAAGGAAGAAGAACTGACTTTTAGAGAACAGCGCATCTCCGGAGATATTAAGGCTCCTCACTTTGTCTTTTATGTGCGTGAGCTGCTCGTCAAAGAGCTTGGAGAAGACGTTGTGAATACTGGTGGGCTCAAAGTCATCACGACGCTTGATTGGGAAAAGCAAGAAGTTGCTGAAAAGATTATCCGAGACTCAAATGAATTCAATCTTACCAAAGGAGCTACCAATGCCTCACTCGTGTCTGTTGATGCGAAGACCGGCGAGATTTTGGCAATGGTTGGGTCTCAAAATTATTTTGACGAAAGTATTGCCGGTAAAGTGAATGTTGCTATTAGTCCACGGCAACCAGGATCATCGATCAAGCCCATTGTGTATGCGGCAGCGATCGAGCGAGGATTTACTGATCAAACAGTTGTCTATGACGTTAATACCAATTTTGCGGTCTCGGGTAAGGCTTATGAGCCTAAAAATTACGACCTCA
The DNA here is from genome assembly GCA_964541715.1 of uncultured Gammaproteobacteria bacterium. Classification (GTDB taxonomy): domain Bacteria; phylum Patescibacteriota; class Patescibacteriia; order CAIXNZ01; family JADLGS01; genus CAYRMM01. The sequence continues at coordinate 1,588 of CAZIQD010000055.1, read as the reverse complement.
AGGAGCGCGGGCCCATCACCTTCCGTAATGCACTCCAAGGGTCTCTGAATATTCCTGCGGTCAAGGCGCTGTACCTTGCGGGAGTTGATAATGTGATGAAAAAAATGGAGACTGAGTTGGGGTATGCAACGATCAATTCATCACTGGACTGCGGACTCTCGCTCGTCTTGGGTGGTTGTGAGGTAACCTTACTCGATCATGTCGGTGCCTTCACGGCCTTCGCGCGTGATGGTGAGCGCGCACATTCACAAGCACTCCTTGAAGTCTATGATACCGATGGTGAGCAGCTCTTTGAGTTTGAAGAGAAGAAGTCAAAAGCCTGGGATCCACAGGTTGCGCGTACTATGAATAGCATCTTGAGCGACAATGCTGCGCGCGCCCCATTCTTTGGCCCTAACTCATCACTGCAGTTGGGATCACGCCCTGTTGCCGCAAAGACCGGTACAACGAATGATTTTAATGACGCGTGGGCAGTCGGCTATACGCCTTCATTTGTCACGGGCGTCTGGGTGGGTAATGCTGACGGCACGGATATGAACCGAGGTGCTGATGGCTCCATTGTTGCTGGACCTATTTGGAATGCTTTCATGCGCGGTATCCTTGACGGCACTCCCGTTGAAACCTTCAAGGAGCCGGATCCGTTACCTGACGATCTCAAGGGGGCATTGCGCGGCAATCTCGGCGGCCAGGTTGAGCTCATCGTTGATAAATTCTCAGGCAAATTAGCAACGGAGTATACGCCAGAGTCGACAAAAGAAACTCGTATCTATCGCCAGGATCACAGCATCCTCCACTATGTTCGTAAAAATGACCCGCGAGGACCGGCCCCTGAAGATCCTGTTGCCACTGATTCTGCATATGCCGTCTGGGAGCAAGCAATTCAAGACTGGGTGCTGCGTGACTTCGAACGCCGCAAACAAGAGGCTCTTGAAAAGGGCGAGGAATTTAATGAGAGTGTTCATAGCGACGCTCCGCCCACTGAGTACGATGATGTTCACTTGCCTGAATTCACCCCAAGCATCTCGATCATGACGCCGTCTCCTAACGAGACGATTACCTCATCGCAGCTTTCGGTCAACGTCAATGCCTACGCGCCGCGTGGCGTGAACCGCGTTGAGTACTTTATTGATAATGAGATTGTCAGCGTAAGCACCTCAGCGCCCTACGCAGCAGTTATTAACCTCCCCGCAATCAGCACTGGATTTCACACACTCAAGGTAATCGCCTATGACGACGTTGATAACCAGGAGGCAGCAAGCATCGACCTGAACTTCAAAGTTAGTGAGGTCGGCATCGGGGCACGTCTTACCTCGCCAACGAACAACCGAATCATCTCAACTGAGAGCTTGCCCCTCACCATTTCCGGTGAGCTGACACAGGCACACGAAGTTGATACGGCGAATATTATCTTCGTTAATTCGTCAGGATTCCCTAATCTCATTCAATCTATTAAAAATCCCTCATCTACCATTTCCGCCATATGGTCTGCTCCAGAACCGGGAAGCTACACACTCTACATCGAGCTCACTGGAAAAGACAATAGCACTGCGCGATCTTCGCAGATTACGGTGACGGTGACGGAGCCGGT
>CAZIQD010000054.1:0-3034 GCA_964541715.1 uncultured Gammaproteobacteria bacterium | reverse complement strand
CCTTGAGCCAGCCAAGTTTTGAGCCCGTGTCGTAATACTCGCCTTGCGCGACCTTGGCGCACACCTGGGTCCCCTCATTGCGAATCTTTTCAATACCATCAACCAACCACAGCTCATTATCCTTGCCTAAATCTGTTGACGCAAGCGCATCAAAGATATTGGGGGTGAGAATATACGCTCCCAGAGTTCCAATACGTGACGGCGCCTTCTCGGGCCCCGGTTTCTCCACAATCCCCTGCACCTCATAAACTCCGTCTCCCAGCGAAACACCATCAATCACGCCATACTTCTTAGTTCCTTCATCGTCAATTTCAATCGCCGTCATCACCGCGCACTGATGCTGTTCATACGTCTCAATCAACTGCTTGAGGCGTGGCGCTCCCTGACGGTTCACAAACAAATCGTCGCCAAACAACACGGCAAACGGCTCATCACCGATGATATCGCGTGCATTGAGCACCGGTGTTCCGTTACCATAAGGGCCTTTTTGACGGATATAGATGAAATTCGCCATCTCACCAATGCGGCGCACCTCATCACGCTGCTCAAGCTTGTTATTCGCTTCCAACCAATTTTCAAGCTCCTGATTGATATCAAAGTGATCCTCGATCGCACGCTTGGATGCTCCCGTGACTAAAATAATGTCCTCAATTCCCGATGCGACCGCCTCTTCCACGATATATTGAATAACGGGCTTATCAATCACCGGTAACATTTCCTTGGGCATTGCCTTGGTTGCGGGTAAAAACCGCGTCCCTGCTCCGGCAACCGGAATTACTGCTTTACGAATCTTTCCCATGCATATCGGATTATTTACAAAAGTACGTGTAGTATAAAAAGTAAATGGCAAAGAGTAAAGAGGCGGGTTTATTCCCTCACGATACGCATCCATGCTATACTAGATATACCTCTTATCTCATTTTTCTTTTTTTGTACCATGAGTATTTCACTGAAAAAGATTGGCCTTTTGGCCGTTGCCTCGCTCTTTGTCCTGACCGCGCAGTCATGCGGTGGTACGACGGATCGCTTAGGAGCACCACAGCGCGTTACCCTCGAGTGGTGGACCGTCTTCAAAGAGCCCACTGATCTCAATCCCCTCATCGACGCGTACGAGGCACAGTTTCCGCACATCAACATTAATGTGCGTGTTTTGCGCTATGATGAGTTTGAAAACACGCTGGTGAATGCACTCGCCGAAGATCGCGGCCCTGACATCTTCACCATTCACAACACCGAGATCGGCAAGTATGCCACTAAAACACAAGTACTGCCTTCTGTGACCAGTATTGATGTCGCCGTTGAGCGCGGAGCACTACGCAAAGAAACTTTTACCGAAACCCGACAGTATCCCTCGTTTAATGAACGGTACTTGCGCGCAACATTTTTAGACCAGGTATTACGCGATGTCTACCGCAATCAGCAAGTACACGGCCTCCCATTAAGCGTGGATACACTCTCTTTGTACTACAACAAAGATCTGCTTAATGCGGCGGGGATTCCGTTGCCTGCAACAACCTACACTGAGCTTCAAGAACACGTGTTGCGCCTTACCAAGCAAAATACTGCTGGCGCGCTCATTCAATCAGGAATTGCGCTGGGAACGAGTGGTAACGTCGAACGATTTAGCGATATTATGAGCCTGCTCATGATGCAAAACGGCACACAGATGACGGATGATCTGGGTAATGCTTTGTTTGATCGCCTCCCCCCTGCGCTCCAGGGACGCACAACACTACCCGCACAAGATGCACTCGTCTTTTACACCGATTTTGCGAACCCTACCAAGCAAGTGTACACCTGGAACGAGCAGCAACCCAGCTCACTTGAGGCTTTCATGAGTGGTCGCGTTGCCTACTTCTTAGGGTATGCGTATCACATGCCGATGATTCGCGCACAAGCCCCCAAGCTGAACTTTGCGGTTGGCTCTATGCTGCAGATTCAAGGTAACCCAACGATTAACTTTGCCAACTACTGGGTAGAGGTCGTTTCAAACAAGTCAGAAAACGTGGATGAGGCATGGAACTTCTTGCAATTTGCAACGCAGCCGGAAAACGTACGAGCCTATCTGACCGAAGCACAGCTCCCAACGGCCACCAAGACACTTGTCGCCGAACAGTCAGAGGATCCAAATATTGGTGTTTTTGCCGACCAGCTCCTTACCGCACAGTCATGGTACCGCGGCAACAACCCGACCGTGGTTGAAGAATCTTTTGCTGATATGATCACCCAGCTGCGCGCAGGTGAGCTGCAAGTTAACCGTATCCTCACGACCGCCGTGCAGAAAATTAATCAAACGTTGAGATAGTCTATGAAACTTCTTACGCTTATCGCGACACAGGCAAACGCTCAAATTGCGGGTGACAAAGGCCTCCTCACCGGCGTTAGTTGCGTCAGCAACGGTAATTGCACGCTGTGCGATATTATCCTGGTCGTCAACAATGTTATTAAATTTATTCTCGGTATCTCGGGCGGCGTGCTTTTGCTTATGATTGCATATGCCGGCTTCTCTTTGATGTTCCCTGATATTATTGATGAAAAAGGGAAGTCGGCTAAGCTAAAAAAGGCTCAGGCAATAATTCGAACCTCCGTAATTGGCATTATACTTATCTTTTTCTCTTACGCAATTGTCAACTTTGGCTTACATGTCCTTAATGGATCGGTTAATTTTAGTCAGCCTGCAACGCTCTTTGGTGGTCAGGAGTGGTCGCAATTATGCGCCGAGCCTACACCGCCACAAACTAACAAATAACTGCTCTTATGCATCTTATTCCTATGAAACATCTGCGTATTGCACTCGCCTCGCTCTCGCTGCTGGCAATCACCCTGCCCGCTCACGCGGCGCGATTAACCAATCCCTTGGGCACGACTGACCCCAATGTTATCATCGGTAACATCATCAAAGGACTTATGGGCATGCTTGGCACTCTTGCTCTTGTCCTCTTCGTTTACGGAGGTGTCCTGATGATGCTCTCGGCTGGAGACGCTGCCAAAGTTAAGCGCGGACGCGACACGATGCTATGGGCAGCCATTGGCA
>CAZIQD010000053.1:0-3619 GCA_964541715.1 uncultured Gammaproteobacteria bacterium | reverse complement strand
CCATCAAGTGTTTCTGCTGGGCGAATCGCACACGGACTGCCGCCTTCATTCATCTGAAACACGACTGCCGTGCTGTCCATCTGATTGAGTCCGTCGGTCATAAACTTATAATTGAGCACAATTGAGCTGTTATTACCCTCAAGTGCCGCATCAATGGTGGTTCTGCTCTGTCCTAATTGTGCGTTATGCGCCGAAATGGTAACCCCTTCCTTCGCACATTCTACCAAGACGTCAAACACGCCCAGGCGAGAGAAGAGTGAGGCCGTTTTCACCGCCTTGAGTAAGTCTGCCCGGTCAATAATAACCTGTGTTGTGTAACTGTTGGGAATAATCTGCTGATAGGCGGGGTAGGTGCCCTCAATGAGTCTCGATACCAACGCAACGTCTTTGTAGGTAAACGACACCTGATTGTCCTGGAATGCGATAGTCACCTCCTGATCATCCGCGCCTTCGCCACTTCCCAATGCTCCCAGCATGCGCTGTAGCTCGCCGAGTGCCCGTGATGGCGCGATCACTTCACGCGCCTCAACGCCATTGCACTTGATTGATTTTTCAGCCAAGCGATAGCTGTCCGTTGCCGCCATGATCAAGCTCCCGTTTTCAAATTTCATGTACACGCCTGAGATTTCCGGCCGTGTCTCTGAGTGTGATGCTGCAAACAACACCTGCCCAATTGCCTCGCTTAATTCTGTCGCTTTGCAACTAAACGGTGCTGAATCTTGGACGTTAGGGATGAGCGGAAACTCGTCCGCCGCATTACCCTTCATATTGGTCTGTGATTTTTCTGACTCAATGTGCAGCGCGTCATCGCGAAATTCCACATCAACGGTATCGGTCGAAATCAAATTAACAAAGTCGCTCATCAAGCGCGCCTGCACGGTATACGAACCCTCTTGATCAACGCGACCGCGGATCAAACAGGTAATACCCATCTCCAAATTTGTCGTACTGAGGCGAATCGTTCCCTTGTCTGCCTGGATCAACACGTTGTTGAGGATAGGAAGTGTCGTATTTTTTGAGGCAATGTGCGCCACGAGGCTCAACCCCTTGCTCAAATTTTCCTGTGTACTGGTAAACTTCATATGAATACTAATGATACTAATGGATACTAATAAATTCGTATCCATTCGTATTGAGTTATTTACATTGCGTACAGCTTCTCCTTAATCTGCTCGATTTCGCGGCGAAGCTTTTCGTTTTCCTGATAGTCTCTGTCGATCTTGTTGCAGGCGTGCATTGCGGTGGTGTGATCACGTCCTCCCAACTCCTGTCCGATGGTTGGGAATGAGCACTCCATCTCAAGTCGCATCAGGTACATGGTAATTTGTCGCGGGATCACGAGATTTTTGCTGCGACACTTGCCCAAAATATCCTCAATCGTCACATCGTAGTATGAAGTCACCGTGTGCAAAATATCCTTAGTCGTCAGTATTTTCTTTTGCATGTTGGTCGTGATCGTTGAGAGCACCTGCTTGGCAACCTCAACGGACAAAACCACGTTATTGAGTTGGTGGTAGGCGATCAGACGATTGAGCGCGCCCTCGAGTTCGCGGACGCTGCTTGAAATATTGTTGGCAATGTAATCCAAAATATCATCAGAGAGATTATACTTCTTCTCCATCGCCTTCACTTTCAAAATAGCCTTGCGTGTCTCAAGGTCAGGCTGCGAAATGTCCGCGATCATACCCCATTCAAAGCGGGTGAGGAGTCGGTTCTCAAGTGCAGGGATTGATTTTGGTGGGCGATCAGATGAGATAACGACCTGCTTGTTTGCCTGATGCAGTGCGTTAAACGTATGAAAAAATTCTTCCTGCGTTCCTTCTTTACCAGCAAGGAACTGAATGTCGTCAATCAACAGCACGTCAACTGAACGATAGATGTCTTTGAAGCTTGCTGCCTTACCGCTCTGCACTGAGCCGATGAAGTCATTGGTAAACTTCTCACAGGTAATATACAAAACGCGCTTAGTTGCATCTTTGAATGAAGCGTAATTACCGATTGCCTGTAACAAGTGGGTCTTCCCCAATCCGGCAGGTCCGTAGATAAACAATGGGTTGTAGGCAGTTCCCGGATTTGCTGCTACTGCTTCGGCTGCTGCTTTGGCAAGCTCATTACCCTTACCGACAATGAAATTTTCAAAAGTATATTTTGGATTGAGGCCAAACTGATTGGCAGCAGCTGAGGCGCCGGCAGCTGCGGCAGGTTCGAGACGTTTAATTGTTGGCATCGGCGCTTCGTATGCCGGTGCCTTCTGAGGTTCTTCCTTGGGCTTGGTCAGCTCCTCGACATTATCAATAATCTTTTGATTTTTGATGGACTCAACGCGAAAGGAGAGTTCCTTCAATGAGGTTGTCTGCGTTATCTTGCGAAGGGCCCCCATGATATCTTTGTGATACTTGTTTTCCAACCAGCTTTTGGTAAATGCATTGGGCACGCCAATCACGACTGACGTTTCGTTGAGATCAACGATAAAAGTGCCTTTAAACCAGGTGGTGAAGTTCGCTTTGCTGAGCGTCACTTCAAGTTCACCAAGCACTGCCTGCCACAGTTGCTGATTGTTCATGGGGGTAAACGTAATTTTTTAGGCCTTTCAGAGAGAAAAGATGTTGTACACACCATGGTATCACATGTGGATAACTCGCGCAAATATCCCTACTTGCACAACGTGTTTATAAACATGTGGATAACCTGTTGGCAACCAAATCCCCCTTGACCCCACCCCAAAGAGCTCCTCGCCTCCCTCTCTTGACTGAATTTTGCGGCTATGCTACTATACTTGCACCTTTAGTAATAGCTGGATCTGACGTATGCCTAAGCGAACATGGCAACCAAATAAACGCAAACGAAACAAAACGCATGGATTTTTAACCCGCATGCAGACGAAGGACGGACAGAAGGTCTTGAGCCGACGTCGCTCAAAGGGACGAAAGCGACTTGCCGTTTCTGCGTACAAGAAATAAAAACGCCTACCGGGTCCACATGGTAGGTGTTTTTATTTCGCGCTATACTATACCCATATGCTTAAAAAACAGAATCGACTCACCAAGCGAACTGACATTAACCGGGTGCATACCAAGGGTACTGCTTTTTTTACCAAACTCTTTGTCATGAAATTTATCCGCAATGAGCTGGACTATTCCCGCTTTGCTATTGTCATTTCATCAAAGGTACATAAACATGCCGTTGCGCGCAATCGCGCTCGGCGCGTCATGCACGGCATGCTCGAGTCAACGCTTGCCATGATTAAACCAGGATATGACATTATCTTCATCCTCTCACCTCGCTGTTTTAGTGAGGACAAAAAGCGCCTCGCCCGCAAAGCGTTGCGCGACACCACCGTCTTCGCCCTTCGCTCAAGCAAACTCCTGAGCATCGCCAAGACTTCCTAACCTGCGTGCATGTCACAGAAACTACAACACGACACTCAACCACTTCCTCGCTGGATTGCGTTACTCATCCTGCCTTTTGTGCTCCTTGATCGATTGGCGGCGTGGGTGGTGATTGGCATGATTGCCGTGTATCAAAAAACGTTCAGCCCCGATCATGGCATGATGCGATTTTTGTTTCCCCATGGCGCCTGCAGATTTCACCCCACCTGCTCAATGTATGGCCGCGATGC
>CAZIQD010000052.1:0-3728 GCA_964541715.1 uncultured Gammaproteobacteria bacterium | reverse complement strand
TGCTGTTCTTGATTCTGCTCTTGATTTTACTGGTTAGTTTCTTTGTTTCACGCGCTATTTCTGATCCGCTAACGCGTCTTGCTCGTATCGCAGAGCGTCTCTCACGAGGTGACTTTTCCGTTAAGGATGAACTATCAATTAACCTTGCTTCAAGTGAAGTTGCCGCGCTTGAGAATGCGTTTCGCCTCATGGTTACGGAGTTGGAGCGGTCGCAACATCTTTTGCGAACAGAGGTTGACCGAGCCACCAAAGATTTGAAGGAGCAGCTTAAGGTTGTTGAGATTCAAAAACGTGATGCAACGCGCACCAAGCAGGCGGTCATCAATATTCTTGAGGATTTGGAGGAAGAGAAAAATCGTGCCGAGGCGTCAGCGGAAGATGCATTAAAATTTAAGCAGGCGACGGACAATTCAACAGAGGCTATTGTCATTACCGATCCTGATGGCCATATCTTATATGTCAATCCTGCGTATGAACGGTTAAATGGCTATACGGCAGCCGAGGTGGTGGGTAAGACGCCGGGAGTGATTCGTAGTGATAAAACGCCAACAACACTCTACAAGGATATGTGGGATAACTACCTGCTCAAAGGTAAGGCGTATGTCAGTGAAGATTTGATCAATAGGCGCAAAGACGGCACAGAGTATAATGCCCGTCTTTCGATCTATCCAGTGCAAGATCATGGCAAAATTCTGTATTTCGTGGGCGTGCAGCAGGATATTACTGAGCGTAAATTGGTGGAGCGTGCCAAGACGGATTTCATTTCTGTCGCATCGCATCAGTTGCGCACGCCCTTATCGGCGATGTCGTGGTTTGTAGAAGCCCTCAGTGATGAGGATCTCGGTCCATTGACACCTGAGCAAAAGGATTATATGCAGCAGCTGTCGGTGAGTACCAAGCGCTTGGTGAAGTTGGTGAATGACCTGCTTAACATTTCACGTATCGAGAGTGGGCGCTGGAAGATTGAACCAAAACCGACGAACATCGTACAATTGATCGATGGCGTGCTTGGAGGCCTGAACCTGTTTTTTGAGGCAAAGAATTGTGTGGCGACGTTTGATCGGCCAAAGGGCAAGGTGCGCACGATTGATTTGGATCAGGGGTTGATGGAGCAGGTGGTGCAAAACCTGGTAAGTAATGCGATTAAATATTCCGATAAGGTCTGTGATGTGCGTATTGGCATAACTGAACGTGAAGATGCATATGTGATCTCAGTCGTTGACCAGGGGATTGGTATTGCGCCGGAGTTTCGTTCCAGTATATTTGGTAAGTTCAAGCGATCAGAGGAGGCGAGTGCCATGGATACCGAAGGATCAGGGCTTGGGCTGTATATCGTGAAATTAATCGTCGAAGCGATGGGTGGTGAGATCTGGTTTGAGACGAAAACGAACAAAGGGACGACATTTTACTTCACTGTTCCGTTCAAAGGTGTCACCGCAAAGCAGGGTGAGGTGCGGGTGACGTAGGGATTGTGATATAATAGAGCGAGCAGTCATGGTGATGACTGCTCGCTTAAGAATATTTAGGGTTGCAACGGTTTGAGTGTTGCGTAGTTCTGCTTGTCGTAGATCTCGATCTGCGCATGCATGTGTTGTGCCATGTACTGTGACCATGCGGCTCCGCCCGGTGTTGTTTTTTCCGAGAAGTCCACAAAGCCAATGCCACCGAGACTAAAGATGTGCTGGTAGCCCCATCGGAGCATATGCTTGTTGACCCCACTGCCTTGATGAGACTTTTTGATAGCCATGGTCATGTTGTAAAACAGCGTGCCGGCCTTGAGCTCGGTGGCAAAATTCGATTCAAAAAATGGAATGCTGAGCCAGGGGCAGTTTTCGAGGTTGTTGGTAAAGAGCAGTAGCCCGATAGCCTCGTTCCCATCACGCATGATGATTTTGATGATGGAGGGGTTGGTGAGATGCTCGAAAAACTCATCTTCATGGAGAAATTGACGAGTCGGAGACTTGTCCCAGGTAACACGCCGAGCCTCGTCATACATCGCCCACAGGGTCTGTTGGTGCCGAGGATCGTCAATGACCGTTACGGTCGAGAAGGTAAGCGTTTCCATGGAAGCTCCTTTTTCCGCGTTAGCAACACTTTAACCCTTTGATAGTATCATTCAATAGTCATACTGTAAATGGATTTTCAATTATCTGCGTTACTCTTTCTTAATTTGGTAATTGGCCTGCTTATTGTGGGGCTTGGTATTTTTGTGTATAAGCGACAACCTCAACGGCTGGTAAACCGTTTATTTTGCTTACTTTCGATAACTTTTGGGTTGATTAATATCTCGAATTTTTTCATTGATACGCTGACGAGTCTTGATGCGGTGAAGTGGTGGCTGCGTATCGTCTTGTTGGATACGATTGTGATGATTCCCGTGCTTCTTGCCTTCGCTCGAGCGTTCCCTGACAACAATCGTCTTTCGCGCAGAAGCATTGTGGTCTCATTGCTTCCGTTGATTCTCGCGCCTTTTGTTTTTGTGGACCCCTTTCATATTAAGGAGGTAGTGGTCTTTGCTGATGCGCCGACCTATTTTGAACCAGGCTCGCTTTATGACATCGTCTTTTTGACCTTCACCGTCTATTTCATGGTGGCTGTCGCGCTTTTAGTCCGCTCGTACCGCAGACTGACGGGTATTCGCAAGCTTCAGATTTCATACGTCATTACCAGCTTAGTCACAACGATTGGCGTGTTGCTGGGGACGAATATGCTTGCGCCGATTGCCGGACTTGAATTTTTGCCAAGTATTGGGCCGGTATTTTTCATTATCTTCTTTGGCAGTACCACCTATGCGATTGTGCGACATCGATTGCTTGATATTCGTGTGGTTGTTCAGAAAAGTTTGCTTTACACGGCGGTACTCGCTGTTTCTGTTTCTCTCTACGCAGCATTGGTCATTACGTTTAATTATGTGTTTGGGGGTGCATCACAAGACAACCCACCTATTGCTGCGGGTGTGTCGGTGGTCTTTTTGGCGCTCACGCTGCCTCGCATGATGCAGCTGTTTCAGCGGTGGACAGACCCTATTTTTTTCAAGGCGCCGATTCACCATGAACAAATCATTAAAGATATTAATTTCTTATTTAACGCGGAGCGAGACGTACAACCATTAGTGACCAAGACGCTTTTGTTAATTCGCAACTCATTCAAGGTTTCTAATGTGAGCTTGCTGCTCTGCGCCACGGAGCGTGATCATACGTGTGAATTTTATCGCGTTGACGATCAGGCGCGCGCGCATACGCTCGTATCGACTAATAATACCTTGGTGAGTTTATTCCGTGACCGTGCGAAAGGTGTGCAGATGTTGTTTCTTGATGATTTGGAGCATAACCCTTTTCCACAGACATTCTCTGAAGAGACCAAGCAGGAATTAATACAGCATCTACATGAAATTGAGGCAAATGCTTGCTTTTCAATCGCTAATGACGAGGTGGTGGGTATTTTATGTGTTGGGGCAAAATTAGACGGGCAGCCATTCTTCGTGAATGATATCGAATGGTTTTCAGTGATTGGTAAGCAGTTTGCCTTGGCGATTGAGCGTTCGTTGTTGATTAATAATCTTGAGTCGATCGTGCGTCAACGCACAGCTCAATTAGAAGAGGCGAATGAGGATTTACGTCAGATCAGTGAGGCGAAGTCGGAGTTTGTGTCGGTGGCATCGCATCAGTTGCGTACGCCATTGAGTGTGATTAAGAGTATTTTCTCCCTCTCTCTTAATGGTGATCTGG
>CAZIQD010000051.1:0-3881 GCA_964541715.1 uncultured Gammaproteobacteria bacterium | reverse complement strand
AAGTTTTGAAGGGTCCGTGAATGGGTTTTCGGGGAAGTTTGTAAATTTCATGGGGTACTACTAATTATGCTGATGATGCTAATGTTACGAATGAATACTAATGAACACGAATGCTACTAATTAACCAATTAACTAATCGTCATTTTTTACCCCTTCACTTCAAACGATATAAACTCCTCAAGTTCTTGCGCGAGTAGTGGGGCTAACGCTTCCAAGCTCACTTGTCCATGTCCGTTGGGTGCGTAGGTTTCATTCACCTGTGGCGTCTCATCGCCCATACCCACACCAATAATCTTAAAATTAGGGACGTTGCCCGCGACACGGTAAATTTCCTTGATCTTTGCTTTAATTGCACTCTCATCAGATTCACCATCCGTAATAACGATAATCAGCTTACGCAACGAACCTTCTGACAACTCCTTTGCCTTTGCGGCAACATCGCGCTGAATCTCTTGAAAACTTGCAATTTCATTATTACTCCCTCCACTCAGCTTGCGTAGACGCTTGCTCAACCCGATGCGCTCAGGCATATCCAGCTCTTCATCAAAATCTTTGATCAGGTTATCACTATCAGCAAACTCACGAATCTGCGTCTTGAGAGACATCTTAATCGGCTCACCCGCCTCCTCCAAATCATTCACTTCCAATTGAAAAGCGTTAATCGCCTCGGCGATCAAGAGCACGGCCCGGCGTTGCGCAGCTTCCTTGGCGTTACCCACCATACTTCCCGATCCGTCAATCATAAGAGTTAATTCAAAGTCGGTAAAAAACTCTTCTCGCTTTTCCTTCACCACTTTGCGCTCAAACACCGGCGCGTTGTCTAACTGCCCCGACTCCGCCTGAATATACGCCTCATTGAGCAAATATCCGGGAATTGTCTCGCCACGCGAAGAAATCTTTTTGACGCGCAATAACTTTAACCGCTCTTGCACAAACGACTTAAAAAACTCAACCATACCGTCCAAGTTTGGTCGAATATACTGCTCAAATTCACGCCGGTAGCGAGCAGCCTCTTGTGGATCAAAGCCAAGCAGCTCACGCGCCTTCTCTTTTTGTTTCTCGACAATACGACGATTAATGGCATCAATCTGATCAAGCAAATCATCATGATCGATCTGATCGAGCGCGTCTTCACCACCTGGCTCGCCTTTCTCACCCTTCTCATCGTTTTCACCCTTTTCACCCTTCTCATCGTTTTCACCCTTTTCACCCTCCTTGCCACGCTGTTTGGCTTGATTCTTTTCCTTTTCCGTCGCCTCCTCCCAAAACTTTTTGTACAACGGTTCGATGTGTTGCCGGATAATAGCGATACGCTGATCGGGATCCATCTCAGCGGCTTGTTTTGATATATTAAAACGTGAAATATACGCCACGAGATCAGAGACCTTGTCGATTGCCTCACGCACATCGGGCGCCACCTCACACCGCTCATCAGGGATCATGAGCTCACGAATGAGGGCGTTCGCAAATTGCGAATATTTGGGCGACTTGGTATAGTCAGTCCCCGGAAAAAGCTTGTGGTACATATTCTTAAGCATCTGCTTGTCCTTAAACTGCCATCGTCCCGCAACCGTCGTGTTAACCATCACATCATCAACAATATTATGCAGACGATGCAACGCCGCCGCGTACCGCTTATCCTCTTTCTCAACACCTTTGATTATCGCGCGGCGTTTTTTGTACGCACCCACATTTTGCATCATATCGCGAAAATGCTCGGCCTCATGAAAAGCACCAAACACCACCTCTGATTCCGCAAACCCAAGTTCAGTCTGAAAGTGCGGGTCGAGGTTCACACGCAATTCTTCCAGGTCAATGTAAAATCCCTGCCCCGAATCATAGGTAAAGGTAATGTCGGGATTTTGAAAATATTGATTGATGGCACGCTCTGTCACCTGCAGGGTGCTCATAAAACGCTCAGTCTCATTGACTGCTCCATTTTTTGCGTCAGCGCCTTGCGCCATCTCAAATTGTCGCGACTTATTTGCCATACACCGTAAGTATACCGTATTACGTGATTTTATTCACCTCCTCATAGAGTCGCCAATCAACAATCCGCTCATATTCCTTAAAGCCCTTCACCATACCACGATAACTCGCCCCGTTCAAGAGCGTTGCTTTTTCGGTTAATCTCCGTTCATTCCTTTTGATCAACCGGCTTTTGTGCGGATATATCCACCACCCCAGAAACTTAATCCCCTGACGAACGTTCCCGATGTGGCAACTCTTGGGATTCACGCGCAAGAGCAGATGAACCTCAAGAAAATCCTTAATCACATCATACGCGTACAGCGCCTCTTCATGACTCTTGATAATTATTATAACGTCATCACCATAGCGAATATATGCACGCGGTTTAATAACTCTTCTAACAAAGCGATCAAGCTCATGTAAGTATACATTGGCAAATATCTGACTCGTCAAATTGCCAATGGGCATGCCACTTCCTTGTACTCCTGATGAAAATGAATTGATAATTTCATCAATGGTCTGAAGTGCGACTTCATCAAAAATCTTTCGTTTGAGTAGCGCGCGAAGCACCTCATGATCCACTGAGTCAAAGAACTTTGCCACATCCATACGCACATACCAGTCGCGCCAATACCTTCTCAAGAGTACTCGCGATCTGTCCAAACATCCCGCCAAACCTTTTCCCTTGCGACACGACCACGTATCATAATCAAATGAACAGTCATATATCCCAACTACATAGTCGTACACGAGCCGATGAACGATCTTATCGCGAATCGTGCTCCGTGATACTCTGCGTCGTTTGTTATCATTTACCTCAAAGTATGAATACTCACCATGCGCATATGTGCCGTTCGCCAAGTCACGATAAAGCGACATGAGCTCATCTTCAAGATTGCATTCAAACACCTCTAACTCATGCGAGCGGCGCTTACCCTTTCTGTACAGGCGCCAAGCCCGCCATAACGCTTCAATTGATATGTCAAACGAAGGATTACCCATCATCAATCGCACTTATGAGATCTTTAAACACATCGCGCCACTCAACGAACACCTTCCTAAAAAATGGCGATATACCATCGGCGTCCGTACAGAAACATTGACGCTCGAACTTCTCTCGTATCTCTTTGATGCTCAGTACGCACCGCGCCCGCATAAGGCAGCCTACCTCCTGAAAGCAACAAGTCGACTGGAAGTGCTCAGACTTCAGTTACGCCTGATGCTTGAACTCAATCTTGCCAATGAGACGAGCATTTTCAAAATTCAGGAACAACTGCAGGAAATAGGCCGCATGCTGGGCGGCTGGCGCAAGGCCAGTCATTAAGCGTGTGTCGTCACCGCGGGGCGGACGCCGTTATTGGTATTCTGATTACCTGCATCATTTCTGTTCAAGTTAGCCTGCTGATCATTCCGATTCCAGTTACCATTCGAGACATCGCGCGAACCTTCTATGTGCCGCACCGCTTCAGTAGTCCCATCAATTGTCACAATAGACGGGAGGCGCCTTGTGCGCTGTGCGGTGCGCGCATACGTCATGACACACGCTTGTGTGTCGCGTGAGGCAACGCATTTGATCCATCATGGAAAATGCATATCGCCACTCACGCATGTGTGCGGTAGCGTGCTCCTGCCTTGACGCAGAAACGCTCTAATCACCGCCATAGCCCCGACAAAACTTTCGTCCCGCTACGCGGTTCGAAAGTTTTGTCGAAAAAAAGAAAAAGAGAAAAAGGAAGGAAAAGATCAAAGGTCAAAAAATCCGGACCGCGGGGCGGACGCCGCGATTGGTCCCCTGAGCACCTGCAACACTCCTGCCCAAGCCAGCCCGCCGACCAATCCGACTCCAGCCACCATCCGAGACAACGCGCGAACCCGGGAAGAAACCGGCTAGATTCCAGTTAACCTTACCT
>CAZIQD010000050.1:1255-3896 GCA_964541715.1 uncultured Gammaproteobacteria bacterium | reverse complement strand
CAAGAAAAGAAGGATCATCAAGCACAACTCGCCTCGACCAACACCCTTCTTGTTGAGCAGGCACTTGTTGCCGGCGCGCGCGTCACTCCTCGTGACATCGCCTGGGTGGTCTCACAGCAGACCGGTATTCCCGTCGCGCAGCTGCTACGCCAGGAGAAGACCAAACTCCAACAACTTGAGTCAAATCTCAAGCAGACAGTTGTAGGACAAGAAACGGCACTCCGATCACTCAGTCGCTCGCTCATCCGCAGCAAGCTTGGCCTGCGCACAAGCAACGGTCCCATCGCCTCATATATTTTCACCGGGCCCAGTGGTGTGGGTAAGACGCTGACCGCACGCACACTTGCGCGCGAGCTCTTTGGCAGTGATGACGCGCTTATCAAGTTAGACATGTCTGAGTTTTCAGAGAAACATACGCTGGCAAAAATCACCGGCGCTCCCGCCGGATACGTAGGGTACAAAGAAGATTCATATCTTGTGAAACGACTTAAGCAACGCTCGGCAGGCGTCGTGCTCTTTGACGAGATCGAGAAAGCACATCCCGACATTTTTAACATCTTGCTCCATATCCTTGATGACGGCTTCTTGACCGACAGTAGCGGCCAGCGTATCAGCCTTGCCAACACGGTGATCGTCATGACCACCAACCTTGGCGGTGACGCAGCGGGTAGCGTTTTGGGATTTGATAAGGCAGCCCCATCACGGACGGACGCGCACCTCAAGCAATTCTTGCGCCCTGAGCTGATCAATCGCATCACCAAGGTTATCGGATTTGAGCACTTGTCTGATAAGCACCTCAAAGAACTCATTACACAGCGAGTCAAACAGCTGCAGGATCACGCGCGCACGCAACACTGCACGCTTCACTGCTCTGCGCGTACGATCGATCACATCGTTCCCCTCCTTCGCTTAACGGGCGGTGCACGCGCACTTGATACCTTCGTGCAGGAACATATTGAAGAACCTCTTCTGATGCAGACACTCAAACGCACGCGTAAAGAATTTTCAGTGCGCGTTGCAAATAACACCGTAACTATTACCTAATGGTACTTCCAGTAATCGGTGCTGCTGCGGGCGCAGCTGCACGTGGCGCAGCATCTGCAGCCGGAGCAGCCGCACGTGGCGCAGGATCCGCAGCAAAAAGCACCGCAGGTGCAGCCGGCAGAACAACACAAGGAGCAGAGGCTGCTGCACAAGGAGGCAGTAATAATTTTTTACTCTCTGCGGCAAGAAGGAAGGCAAGATATAACGCATACCGTCAATTTAATGACCCTGATCGGCGCAAAGCCGACTACCCCTCACGAAAAGGTACGGGTGACTCTCCTGCTGAGCAGGAGGAAGCATACACAACGGGAGCGGGCGCCTCAGACACCGGCAATAATTTAGACCAGTTACGCCAACTTGCGCGAGAAGCACAGCTCGCCGCAACCGCAGACTCAACGCTTGGCACGGTAACGCAAGGTGTTCGCACTGGTTTATGGTTACGTCAGGGACTTGGACGAAGCTCATTTAACGACTGGCTGCTCATTGGACTTGCCTTCTTCAAAGACTGCATGGATTTTGTTCTTGAAGTTGCGTCACTTGGCATCACGCTTGGTCTGTTGGCAGCATCCTTTGGCTTATTTATAACTGTCCTGATTATTGTTGTCCGTATGTTTCGTGGCGGCGGTATCTCCCGTTTCATCATGCGCTGGTTCCTCATCTTTCTGATCGACATTACCATCGGTCAATACCTCCTGTTTATCCCGATTGCTACCCTTGGTATGATCCTACTCGTACGACAAGAACGCGAAAAAGCTCTTCGTACACAAGGCGCATAGCATGGGGCGATAAAAAATGCTATACTTTACTTATCTATGTCTGATCGACTGAAACGAATTTTGTATATCACCCTCTTCCTGCTCATCGTCGTCCTCATCGGCGTTGCTTTGTATTTTGTCTTCTTTCGTCCGGCACCTCCTCCTGTCGTTGAAGAGCCGACACCAGGGTTTCCTGGCGGTCTCCCTGGTGAACCAGGAGTTCCTCCGACTGAACCAACTGAACCTGAAGAGCCGGGCATCTTTCCTCCCGGCGTAGTCGTCCCTCCTCCTGTGCTCCCCCTCATTCCACAGCAACCAACCATCAGCACCACCGCTGATGGCGGCATTGTCGTGCCCAACCGACTCTTCCCCAACTCAGCACGCCACGTGGCAACATCACCGACAAGTACTGGCATTAATTTCTACGACGCATCAACGGGATTATTTAATCGCCTCACACCTGATGGCGAAGTTGAGCTCCTCAGCACGCGTGTCTTTCGTGATGTTCAAACCGTGAGTTGGGCACCAACTGCAGATAAAGCAGTTCTTGAATTTCCCGACGGATCCAACATTGTCTACAATTTTGCGACCAATGAATCATTTACCTTGCCCACGCAATATGAAGACTTCTCATTCTCACCCGACAGCACGCAAATCGCCGCAAAAGACATCCGCCTCAACCCCGAAGATCGATGGCTCGTCGTCGTGGATGATCGAGGCCGCAGCCGCCAACTCATCGAGCACCTTGGTGACAACCAAGATCGCGTGCAGGTGCAGTGGAATCCTGCGGGGCAGATCGTGGCAACCTCAGCAAAATCAATTGATGGTGATCGGGCGGAAGT
>CAZIQD010000050.1:0-1155 GCA_964541715.1 uncultured Gammaproteobacteria bacterium | reverse complement strand
GACGATTCAATCTATCGCGTGGACACCCGCACCGGCGCAGCTCAGCTGATCGCCCAGCCCTTGGTCTCAACACGAATCGCCTCGATGACGGTAGGAAGCGATGGCACCTCCCTCTTTTATATCGAACAGGATACCGGGGCGATCAACAAAATTAATCTGCCGACGCAATGAAGGAATTAACCACAAATGCGAAGCTGTATATTTTGCTGGGCATCACCACACTCTTGGTGCTGGTCTTTTTTGCCCTCTACATGAAAGATTATGTGAACTACTACGTTGATCTCTACTCATTCCGCGAACGGCTCGTTAACTCTCTCACGAACGACGAAACCGAAAAACCAACGTACTTCCCTGGTGATCCGTATGAAGGCAACCCGCGTGCACGCATTGTGGTTTTTGAATATGGTGATTTTTCATGCGAGGCCTGCCGACAGCTCCAAGGCACGCTCACTGAGTTGAGACGTTTTTATGGCGCGCAAAACATGATGGTTGTCTGGAAGGACCTGCCCATTACGATAGCTCCCAATAACCTCCTTGCTCATCAGGCGGCGCACTGCGCAAACGATCAAAACGCCTTCCCTGCGTACAAACCGCTGCTGTATGACAACCAGGCAGCATTTAGCAAAGAGCTCTTTGTGCAACTGGCACAACAACTCAACCTTGATGTTGCCGTCTTTACCGAATGCTTGGATACGGAAAAACACAAGTCAACGGTCACCGGTAACTTTAATGACGCACTCCGCATTGGCCTTGACGCAACCCCTACCCTTTTCATCAATAACCGTGAGGTGCAGTCAGGGTTTAACTTTGAAAATCTGCGTAATATTATTGAGCAGACAAAATAATGCCTATGCGAAAACTATTTGTCATACTATTCTCTGTCCTTGCGTTGGGAGGCGCGCTTCCTGCGTCAGCACAGTATATTGACCTTCTTGTACCTATTCCACTTGCAAACTGCAGCGCCTTGGGTGACATTGTGCGTTGTAACGGGCAAATGGTAACCGGTGTCAAAGATTTTGCGGCATTTACCATCGCGCTCTTTCAGTTTGGCATCCTCTTCCTCTCAGTGTTGCTTGTCGGTATCATGATGCTTGGTGGATTAATGTATCTTACCTCAGCAGGAGTGCCACAACGCGCGCAAAAAGGCATGGACTA
>CAZIQD010000049.1:0-4360 GCA_964541715.1 uncultured Gammaproteobacteria bacterium | reverse complement strand
GGTGACTTGAACTCAAAGCGCGGACAGATTCTTGAGATGACGGATCGCGGTAAGCTCAAGATTGTGAACGCTTTGGTGCCATTGTCTGAAATGTTTGGCTATGCCACAACGTTGCGCAGTATGACACAAGGACGTGCGCAGTACTCGATGGAATTTGAGAAGTACGCACAGGTGCCAAACAACGTTGCAAAGGCAATTATCGAAGGAAAATAATACTCACAAAAGCCCTATTACGCGGAAGCGATGGGGCTTTTGTGTTTATCGTAAATATGATATATCTAGGATATAATAATATGTATATGAGTATGAAAAAATCACTATATTTAGGTTTAGTTGCACTTTCTTTTCTTTTTGTAATGCCAGTTTCGGCAGAAGTAATTGATAGGGTCCGTGGTAACATTCTTCTTCAAGTAGAGGAAAGGGGAGAGGCGTGGTATGTTACACCCGAGAAAGGAGAAAGAATGTATTTACAGACACCAGGTTGGGCTTATACTATCATGAGATCTCAAGGGGTTGGGATTTCCTCAAGTAATTTAGAAAAAATACCAGTTGGGATTTTACCAACTACCCTTGAAGATACTGATGGTGATGGGTTGCATAATCTTTTAGAAGAAGCATTGAGAACAAACTCTCACAGTAAGGATTCTGATGGTGACGGATACGGTGATTATTCGGAGATTATTAATGGTTATAATCCGCAAGGAATTGGAAAGCTTTCAATTGACATAGCTTTTACAAGAAAACAAGTTGGAAAAATCTTCCTTGATGTTGAGCACAAAGGGGAGGCGTGGTATGTAAACCCTCAAGATTTAAAAAGGTACTATTTAGGAAGACCAACCGATGCCTTTGAGGTTATGAAAAAATTGGGATTAGGTATTACAAATAAGGATTTAGAGTCGGTGTCGATACATGTATTATCGCGCATCCCAACAAAAACTCTTGATATTGCAGTCTATTCACCTGGAACTAAAAATTTAGCACTACACACGGTTAACGGAATGATAGTATTTGGTCGAGATGTAGCAACAGGAATCTGGGGTGCGCGGATTACCGTTCCTTCAAATAAACATGTATATATACCTTTTTCTCATGACATTGGAAGAGATGCGGGAACTGTGTGGTATCAAAAATATAGAGAGGGTGCATTAGAAGGTGATAAAATTTGGGTCAATGGAATTGAAGAGTGCACCTTCTTAAAAAACAATGCAACGATTAGTGCTAATATGCAGGGATGGCTTTTGGTCACTGGGAAAGAAGGGTTGCCTTGTCGTACATATGGATTTAATGACGATTATAAAAAAGATCTAGGACTGCAGTACGAGGTTTGCAGACTATCTGATAAAAAATGCTTAGATGAACCAAGGAATAGGTATTAAATCAAGCTTTGATTTTTAAGTTACAACAAGGAACATAGCAATTTTTCTATTTATTAATTCTCTGTTACAATGACCCCATATGCAACGAGAGCGACCGTCAATTGGAGGGCATGTGTCGGCAGCCGGAGGGCTGTTTCAGGCTTTTGAGCGCGCTGTTGCCATTGGTGCCGAGAACTTCCAAATTCACGCAACCTCGCCGCGGCAATGGAAAGTTCGGTTGCCTGATGAGGAGGCTGTTGCTCAATTTTTAGCGCAGCGAGAGGCGACAGGCATCACTCGATACTACATTCACGCCCCCTATCTCATTAACCTCGCAACGCCCGACCCCGAGCTCTTAGAAAAATCATATCAAAACCTCAAGGGTAACTTTGAAATCGGTCAGCTCCTCGGTGCGCGCGGCGTCGTGTTTCATCTGGGTTCTTCAAAAGGGTGGAGTGGAGCAGAAGGGATGCAGCAGCAGATTGCCGCTGTCCACCGACTGCTCGCCGAAGTTGAGGACAAAGGATGCAAGCTTCTGCTTGAAAATGCAGCAGGCGGTGGTGATAAGTTAGGAGCAACGATTGATCAGCTTGCACAACTTGTGACGGGTATTCATGATGATCGCGTTGCCATCTGCTTTGACACGGCACATGCTTTTGAAGCAGGTGTGTTGAGGTATGATGACGAGGCGATTACCAAATTTTTTGATGAATTCGATACACGTATCGGTATTGACCGATTACTGTGCCTGCACGTGAATGATTCCAAGACGGCGTTTGATTCACAACACGATCGCCATGAAAATATCGGAGAAGGCGAGATCGGCATTGAAGGATTTCGTGCGTTGGCGCGCGAGACGAGGCTTCATCAGGCTGATTGGTGCCTGGAAACACCGGGGTTTACCGGTGAAGGACCAGATCAGAAAAATATCGAGATTCTCACAAGTTGTTTTGCGTAACCTATGGCAACATTTACCCAACAGGTCATCACGATTGTTCGTGCGATCCCTCGAGGCGCAACGTTGAGTTACAAAGAAGTCGCGTGTTTGGCGGGGAATTGCCATGCGGCGCGTGCCGTCGGTATGATTATGAAAAACAACGCTGACCCGACGGTACCATGTCATCGTGTGATCCGGTCTGATGGCAGCGTTGGCGGATACAATGGGCTACGCGGTGTGAAAGAAAAATTACTGAAAGATGAACATGCAATTTAAAGATCCCACAAAACGACAAGTCGTTGCAACACTCGGGTTTTTGACAGAAGACGATCGCATACTCCTGGGCATGAAAAAGCGGGGTTTTGGTGAAGGTCGGTGGAATGGATTTGGCGGTAAGCTCGAGCCGGGTGAGACCTTGGAGCAAGCACTGATTCGCGAGTTCGCCGAAGAGTGTGAGGTTGCTGTGCGTAATCCTCGCAAGTGCGCCGAACTCTACTTTGACCTTGGTATGGAAGAATTTAATTTGATTGGACATATCTACATGATGGATGAATACGATGGTGCACCTTGCGAAACGGAGGAGATGCGTCCGCGATGGTTTCACCGAGACGAGTTGCCGTATGATGAGATGTGGGTTGATGACAAGCTCTGGGTGCCACAGGTGCTGCGTGGGGAAAAAATTCGTGCCTACTTCAATTTCAGCGATCATGATACAATAACTGAGCATTACCTCGAATCACTATGAGAAGGAATTTTAACAAAAAACGCGACGACAAGATGAGCAAGCGCCTGTTTGTGGGGTTTTTCTTGCCCCGTGAATGGGAGGTAAAGTTTGAAAAATACAAAAAAGCATTTCCCGCTATGCGTGGCATGCAATGGACATCGCGTGACAATCTGCATGTAACGCTTTTGTTTATCGGGCGTATCCCGCAGAAAAAAGTAGCGCAATTGCAAAAAGAGCTTGAAGTGGTAGCACGCAAAAATAGAGCCTTTGAGATGCAGTTTGACCGATTTCGTCAGGCTCCGCCGCACGCCTCGCCGTCCATGATCTGGGGGCAGTTTGTGATGAATAGCGGTTTTGAGCTCTTGGCGCGTGACATCAAAAAGCGCTTTATGAGCATTACGGTCTTTGAAGAAGAGCCCAAAAAGGTTATCCCGCACGTTACCTTGGCACGTATGACGAATATGCCGGTCATGGAAAACATTGACGTGAATGTGAAGGATCGCTCGTTGCTGATTGATGAATTTTGTCTGATTGAGGCGTCCAGCAGCCGCGATGCGGGGAAGTATAAAATTATTGAACGCTATAAGCTCAATGTCGAGTAAGCCACTCCGTATCGCAGTCTTTGATATTGATGGAACGATTTTTCGTTCCTCGCTTTTGATTGAATATATTCGTGAGATGGTTCGTCATGAGCTGTTTCCGCGTGCCGCGCTTGAAGAAATTCAACCGGCGTTTCATGCTTGGCTTGATCGTCAGGCGTCGTATGATGAGTATATTATGAAGGTAGTCGAGGTACACTTGCGTTACTTGCCGGGCGTTCCGGTTGACGGCGTGCATGCGTCAGTTATGTCGATCGTTGACTCACTGCATAACAGAAATTATCGATACACGACACATTTGTTGCGTGACCTCAAGCAGCAGGGGTACGAGGTGATGTGTGTCTCCGGCTCGCCACATCATGTGGTCGAGCCATTTGCGCGCCTCATGAAATTTGATCAATGGTTTGGTACGGTGTATGAGGTTGTTGATGGTGCGTACACGGGCGGCGTCGTGCTGAATAATTCTATAGCGGCAAAGGATGTGGTGATTGACCAATGGGCGGCAGCGCAGGGGATGACGATTGACTTCGCATCTTCATATGCGATTGGTGATACGGAGGGTGACGTCTCAATCTTGTCGCGCGTCGGTCATCCTATCGCCTTTAACCCTAATATGGCGCTTATGACGAAAGCGCAGGAACGCGGATGGAAAGTTGTCGTTGAGCGTAAGGATGTTATTTATGATATCCGACAGAGTGAATGTATTATTGTGCCATGAGATTTGAATTAACACTGACACCTGACG
>CAZIQD010000048.1:0-4562 GCA_964541715.1 uncultured Gammaproteobacteria bacterium | reverse complement strand
CCCCCCATTACCTTGATTTTTTTGTTCGAGGCCCCTATAATGAAAGCATAATCATTTTTGACCTTGTTTTGTATGGAAAAGACGAAAGAACAGCTATTGGCGCGAAAAAAAGAGATTTTGGACTTTTTGGCAAAGCACTACCAGCGCGATCCGGAGCAAATGAATAACTTTATTGCAAAATACCCTGATTATTCAGCATCTGACCTGGTCATGGACCCCTCAAGTGAGGCCAACGAAGTCGCTGATTATGAAGTACAGCTGGCAACTGAACAGGCTATGGAAGAAGAGTTGCTTGCCATCGAAGAGCAACTCAAGGCTCTTGACTAATTTTCAGGATACCCGTACCGTAAACTCTAGGCGATCGGTACTGTGCCGATCGTTTTTTCTCATATAACATTGTTACTATGCCACGATCACGTGCAAAAGAAATAGAAGCACTTCACCAGGAGCTTGTTCAACGCAAGGCTAAGATTGAGGCACATTTGCGTGATTTTGCGGACGGTAAGGAGGCACTTCAGGTGTATAACGAAACAAATGATGTGAACTCGAAAAATGATGAGAGCGCCGGAGGCGTGACCGAGATTTTCACCGATACCGAGATTGTCGCCTCGCTTGAAAAGACGCTCAAAGACATCAACCAAGCGCTTTCCGTTATGGAAAAGGGGAATTATGGCGTCTGCAAGTACTGTAAAGAAGAAATTTCACTTGGACGATTAAAAGTACGTCCTGTCTCAACGTCATGCGTTGACTGCAAATCTCAGTTTACAAACTAAACGGGGATTTGGTATACTGAGACCATAAGGAAGGCACATCATATGGTCACCTATTCATACAAAGAACCTTGGCATCGTAATTTCTTCATCATCCTGATGAGTGGGTTTGCCTTTTTTGTTATTGAATATATCTTTAAGGCGCTGGCCGTTATGAATTTGACTGACGGACCATTCACGCTGACTGACTTTGCCGCACTTCGTTTTGTGCCCAATACAGCAATGGCATTTTCACTCCCTGTGCATCAGGCTGTTATTATCTTCTTGGCAGGGTTTATACTTCTGGCGTTGGTGCGCTATTTTTGTATCTGTACGCGTGACGGTTTGTACGGCCATGTCTGGGCGTTAAACTTTATCATCTGGGGAGCTTTTAGTAATTTGTACGATCGTATTAATCGGGGATTTGTCGTTGATTATATGGAGATTGGCATGTGGCCTATCTTCAATCTGGCTGATGTAGCAATTGTTGCGGGATTTGCAACATTACTCGCTTTAATCGCGCATGAAGAGCGCAAGATGGCCTATCGACCACTCGAGGCGCTCTCGTAAATAACTGTGGATAGCGATGTCAGCATGATGCTGACATTTTTTGTTACTCGCATGTGCAGACAAGCAAAGAGTGGGCTGGCATACTGAAGGAGAGATACTCACGACAGTTATGCTGACACAACTCTATTCAATTGAATTACAAGGCATGCACGGAATTCCCATTGAGGTGGAGATTCATGTGGGCCGCGGGAAGCCGGCCATGCACATCATTGGCCTGCCGGATACGGCTATTTCTGAGGCGCAGTTTCGGGTGCGTACGGCCTTGAAAAATGCCGACTTAGGATTTCCCTATGATAAGGTGATCGTCATTAATCTTGCGCCCGCCGACATTCCCAAAGAAGGGAGCTCATATGATATGGCAATGTGTGTGGGAATTTTGTTTTCGGCGCTCTCACTGAGCGCCTCATGTGATGATAGTGTGTTTGTGGGTGAGGTCTCGCTTGATGGGACCTTTCGGCATGTGAAGGGTGTTTTAACGTTGCTCGATGCAGCTCGTGCGGAAGGGTTTGCGCACGCCTTCATTCCCGCTGAGGATGTCGCAGAGGCGGCGCTGGTGCAGGGTATTACCGTCTACCCCGTTCGTGATATTCGAGAGCTTTTTGCGCATCTGCTGGGCAAGGAGCTCATTACTCCGCTTGAGCCACAGCGTGTCCAGCCCCAGGCAGCACCCACACTGTATGATATGGCGGCTATTAAGGGGCAGGTGCAGGCACGGCGGGCGCTGGAGGTTGCTGCTGCGGGATCACATAACATACTGTTGCAGGGGCCTCCCGGGTCGGGCAAGACGCTCCTTGCCAAAACCATCACCTCTATTTTACCGCCGCTGGAAGAAAGTGAACTACTTGAGGTGATGAAGGTGTATTCGGTGGCAAACAAATTGCAGGCACATAGTAGGCAGATTTTGCATCGACCGTTTCGCGCACCGCATCACACCTCATCCGCGGTCTCATTGATCGGCGGTGGCCGTATTCCGCAGCCGGGCGAGATAACGCTGGCGCATCGGGGCATTCTCTTTCTCGATGAGTTCCCTGAGTTTCCTCGTATTGCACTTGAGACGCTGCGCCAGCCCCTTGAAGATGGGGTTGTGACCATTTCGCGTGTGGAATCCTCACTGACCTTTCCCGCGCAGTTTATGCTCGTGGCAGCGATGAATCCCTGCCCCTGCGGGTATTATGGCGATACTGATCGTTCATGTAATTGTAGTGATTATCGGCGGGAGCAGTATCATGCCAAGCTGTCAGGTCCTCTGATCGACCGTATTGATGTGCGTGTTCAGGTACCCCGTATTCCGATCAAAGAGCTGTATGTTGACGAACGTGCCGAATCTTCTGCAGTTATTCGTGAGCGTGTGATGCGGGCACGCGCGCTGCAGACCGCACGATTTCAACAGAGCGCTACTACGGCTAATGCGTACATGACACCCCAGGAAATTGAGCAGCACTGCGTGATTGATGATGCTTGTGTGCGCATTCTTGAACAGGCGGCGATGCAACTGCACCTATCGGGACGGAGCTATACTCGGTTACTCAAAGTTGCCCGTACGATTGCGGATCTTGAGGGAAGTGAGCGGATAGAGCAAAGGCATTTGCTTGAGGCGTTGCAGTATCGTAAGTAATATCAAAACCGCACCCCATGATGAGGTGCGGTCGAAGAAGTTCATGTTTAATATCCGGTTACCCAGGCAAATGGGTTGAGGCGTTTACCACCCACGCGGACTTCAAAGTGCAAGTGAGATCCCGTTGATCGTCCGGTTGATCCCATCTCACCAAGGATGTCTCCTTGTGCGACTTTTTGTCCTTGCTGGACATAGATGCGCTGGAAGTGGGCGTAGAGGGTGTGGGTTCCTCCACCATGGTCGATAATCACGTAATAACCATACCCCCAATTGAGGTGCTGCACGGTAGTGACGACACCATCACTTGCCGCCCAAATCATATCGCCAAATTCACCATCGATATCAAGCGCCGTATGTGCCCAGTGATAGTACTGTGAGATACGACGCGTCGTCGTTGGCCAAATTAAACCGTCTGCATTGGTGTCGACTTTTGGTTTTTCGAAAATTTGCTGGACAGGTGCGATTTTGGTTGGTTGGATTGGCGCTGGTGCTCGGTAAGGTTTTCCTCCCGGAAGCATGAGAATTTGGCCAGAGGTAATATCAGAAGCACTCGCAAGTTTGTTAAACTCAATGATATCGTCAACTTCGGCATCGTACTTCTTCGCGAGAGCATTGACGCTGTCTCCTGATTTGACCGTGTAGACAATACCATCAGTTGGCGGAATATCAAGATTTTGACCGGGCTTGAGGTATGAGCGAGCGGTCATATTGTTTGCCCATAGGATAGAGTTGGTGGTCAGGCCAAATTTCGCAGCAATGCCGGAAACAGTGTCGCCGCTTTTGACGACGTAATTCACAATCTTGTCGCGCTTGGTCTTGGATGCCTCTACTGAGGTGATACCAGTCGGGGCAACGGCGTCACCCTGTACCAATGTCGCAAAGTTGGACTGCTCTTCTGACGAGACGATCGGGTTATCAGGAGTGACAAACTGCTGCGTTCCTGAGGGCATGATGAAATCACTGCCAAAGTATGATGTTGCCGCATCAGTTGGTGTGACGGTCTCTTCGATATAGTAATCGCCAAAGTCAGCTCCTTTCACGAGCGCAAAAAGGATTGAGCGCTCACCAAAGCTTTCGGCGCGCGTTTCCTGGACCTGATAGTTCAAAAAGACGATGAGTACGGTTATGATCAGAACAATCGCGTGCGTGACGTAGCGGTTGAGGAACGGTACGAGGTATTTATTTTTTACCGGGCCGATGAGGCGATCCAGCACTTTATTAGCCTTGAGCAGGACGTTATAGAGCGGGATAATCGTGACGCGCATCAAGGGAATAGCGACGATCATGAACGGGCGGGCAATGTACGTCTTGGAGAAATTAAAAAATGACTTAAGCAAAGAAAATAAGCCATTGAGCCCTATGATAAGGAAGTGTATGATGATTTTTTTGACGGAACGACTAATAGTCGTATTCCTTGTATCAGCCTGCCAGAGCATATTCATCCCCCTGGATGAAGCTAAGCTTAGCTTGAATATACCCTTCTTATGCTTCACGAATGAGGCATAAGGGGAAGCATGCTGATGTTTACTGCCACGGCACTATAGCACATCCTGTGATCAGGTCAAGCATCTTTTGGTACTGTGAAGTATAGCATATACAAACCTGCTTGTCAGACTAAAAATCTCCCC
>CAZIQD010000047.1:0-4601 GCA_964541715.1 uncultured Gammaproteobacteria bacterium | reverse complement strand
CCCGAAGGGTTACACCGTCAAAAGCTCAATACCGCTCAGCTGCTGCTGATTGGCGGCAAGTGGGTATGAGTGTCGTGAGAGCGCATTGCCCTTCACCACAATCACGATATCTCCCGTGCGCACCAGCTTCATCTGTTTCATAGCAGCCAATGCTTGTCGTGAAAGCTTCTCGATATCAGTCGTACGTGGCGCATGCACCGGCACAACTCCCCACGAAAGCGATAACTGACGTTGCACGCGCGCCGAATCAGTTGCCACGACCACAGGAATTTCAGGACGATACTTGGCGATGAGGCGCGCTGTTGATCCACTGCGCGATGCCACAACGATTGCCGTCACATGCGGCTTGGCGCTCAAAATTTTCACCGCTGAGGCCATTGCCTCATCTTCAAAGTATTTTTTCAACGTTGATGGTGCCGCAACATCATCATACGATGAGGCTTCAATTTCTTCTGCTGTTTGCGCCATATACCGCACCGCCTCAACCGGATACTTCCCCATGGCGGTTTCACCGGACAACATCACCGCATCAGTATGATCAATGACCGCATTAGCAACGTCAGAAATTTCAGCGCGCGTCGGTCGCGGACTGACGATCATAGACTCCAGCATCTGCGTCGCCACAATCACCGGTTTTGCCACCTCATTGCAGCGCGCGATCATTTTCTTTTGCAGGAGCGGCACGTCATGCGCATCCATCTCAATCCCCAGATCACCACGAGCAATCATCACGCCGTCACAGACCGCCAAAATCTCCTCAAAATTCTTGACCGCTTCGGGCTTTTCAACCTTCACAATAACCTTGGGCGGCGTCGCCTCAGTAATCTTGTGCTTTTTTTCAAACTGAGTAATCAGTCGCTTAAGCGCACTCACATCAGCAGCAGTGCGGACGAATGAGAGCGCGACAAAATCAACCTTATGCTTAATACCAAACTCGAGATCAGCAATATCTTTCTCTGAGAGTGAGGAGATAGATAACGTCGAATCGGGGAGGTTCATACCTTTATGCGAACTTAGTTGCGCCGCCGTCTGCGCTTTGCAGATAATCATGCGGTCTTGGATCCGCTCAACGACAAACTCAAAGACACCGTCAGCCACCAAGATACGGTGGCCTTTTTTCAATTCTTTATGCAACTTGTTATACGTCACGGGAATATGCCCCTTGCGCGGACGAGCCTCTGTCGTAAAGGTCACCTTCTCTCCCTTTCCCACCTTCACCCCCTCATCCGGCAAATTGCCTAAGCGAATACGTGGGCCCTGCAAATCCTGTAGTAATGCGATCACCGTACCGGTATCTTTGGCTGCCTGGCGAATATTTTTGATCAAATCAGCGTGTTGCGGATAGGTGCCGTGTGAAAAATTAAGCCGCGCGACATTCATGCCGGCCTTCATCATTTTTTTCAATACCGCCGGCGACTTACTCGCCGGTCCAATCGTGCAGACAATTTTCGTTCTTTTCATCTTTAACCTTCAATCTTTAATCTTAACCTGCCCTATATCTTCACCCTCTTCGCATACTTCCCCAGATACGGCATCTCCCACAGTTCTCCGATGTACGCCTTCAGGATACCGACAATCATCAGCACGACGAGTACGATATTACCCACGAGCCAGATAATCCACCCCAGCACAGGGATAATCGCAATCAATGAGATAATTGCCCATGCGACAAACAAGACCAGTCCCTGCTTGCCATGAAATTGCGCAAACTGAGATTCACGCTTGAAGAACAACGGAATAAGAAACAAGACGCCAAGATAGCCGACTGCGGCAATAAGCCGTTCATTGAGTGTGTAGTGAGCCATATGTTCTACATTTATTGATAATACTACCTCTAGTATAGCATATCTACAGTAGAATCGTCGTGCAAAGAAAAAGCGGCCACCTTTCGATGGCCGCGCACACAAGAAATTTTGACCTAGCGTCGTGCTCGTCGTGCAGCGAGTGCGCGTCGACGAGACTGATTGGTAAACTTTGGTTTGTGGTTTTTCCCACCACAGGTATTGAGCCGTTCGACGGCGCCGACGGCATCGCGGGGATCATCATCCTCGACATAGGTGTTGCTGCTCGCGCTGGGCGCAACGGTCACTACGGCGACTGCCTCCTGAGACTGCTGCAGGCCGAACATGCGAGCCACACTCTTAGCGAATTTGGAAGGGTCATAGCCCAACGCACGATGCGGATCACGATGCGGATTCTGAGATCTTCCCATGGATACTCCTCATGGTCAAAGGGTTGAAAGGACTGTCCTTAGTGTAGCGCAGCCAGAATTCTTGTCAACTTCCGGCACCTCAAGAGCCGGAGCGGCTGCCGGCTCTTGAGGTGCCGGAAGAAAAAACTAACCAAAAAAGCAGCATTACGCTGCTTTTTTGGAAAGAAGTTTACATCCCCAATCCTCCCATGCCTGGCATCCCACCTCCCATACCTGCTGATGCATCTTTGGGCTCGGGCTTGGTGGTAATCACCGCTTCAGTCGTAAGGAACATTCCTGCAACTGAGGCTGCGTTTTGCAACGCTGAGCGCGTTACCTTGGTCGGATCAATGACGCCGGTCGCGATAAAATCCTCCAACTGCTCCGTCACCGGATTATATCCTTGGGCAAAGTTGCCCGCGGCAACTTCTTTATAAATCTTATCCGCATTTTTCGCCGCGTTTTCCAAAATCTGGAGGAACGGCAACTTGAGTGCGTCACGCACAATCGCAATACCATTCTTTTCATCGGCATTAACGCCCGACGTTTCATCAAGTGCTGATGCCAACTTCGCAAGCGTCAGTCCACCACCGGCAACAATACCCTCTTCGACTGCCGCACGCGTCGCGTTGAGCGCGTCTTCGATACGATCTTTAATTTCTTTCATCTCAACTTCAGATGCGGCACCAACTTTGATCACGGCAACACCGCCGACCAACTTAGCAACACGCTCCTGCAACTTCTCTTTGTCAAAGTCAGAGTCGGTCGCCTCAATCTGCTTGCGCAAAATTGCAACACGCTCTTCAAGTGCAGCTGCCTCACCCTTGCCTTCTACAATAGTCGTGTCTTCCTTGGTCGCGATCACCTTACCGGCACGGCCAAGATGTTCAATCGTCACGTTCTGCAAGGTGAGCCCCAGTTCATCAGACACGACAGTTCCACCAGTCATGATAGCGATGTCCTGTAAGTTTTCTTTGCGACGATCTCCAAATCCCGGTGCCTTCACGGCAAGTGTATGGAACGCACCGCGCAGCTTGTTCACCACAAGCGTCGTGAGTGCCTCGCCATCAACATCTTCGGCGATAATCACCAACTCTTTCTTGCCCTGTGACGCCAACTGTTCGAGTAATGGCACAATATCTTGCACCGAAGAAATTTTCTTGTCGGTAATCAGAATCATCGCGTCTTCATATTCGGCAACCAACTTCTCCGTGTTCGTAATCATGTACGGTGAGAGGTACCCCTTATCAAACTGCATACCTTTGACCGTCTCAATTGAAAATCCAAACGACTGCGACTCCTCAACGGTAATCACACCATCCGGTCCCACTTCTTCCATCGCCTCGGCGATCAAGTTGCCCAGCTCTTTATCGTTTGCGGAAATAGACGCAACCTGCGCGATTTTTTCTTTTCCTTCAATTTTCTGTGATTCCTGCTTCAGCGCCTCGACAACAGTTGTCACCGCCTTATCAATACCACGCTTCATATCAAGCGGATTTGCACCCTTGTGCAAATAGCTGAGACCTTCGGTAATGAGTGACTGCGCCAATACCGTTGCTGTCGTCGTTCCGTCACCCGCCACGTCATTCGTCCGTGAGGCAACTTCTTTCACAAGCTCAGCACCGATATTTTCAAACGGATCTTCCAGTTCAACTTCCTTGGCAACTGACACACCGTCTTTCGTCACGGTCGGTGCTCCATACCCCTTGTCTAATACAACATTACGCCCCTTGGGTCCCAGGGTTACTTTGACGGCGTTGGCCAACTGATCAACACCTGCCTTCATTTTTTCACGCGCCTCTTTGTTAAATGCAATAAGTTTGCTCATGGATTTAAAGGTTAATAGTAAATGGGGGGAAGTTCAAAGGTTAGAAGGTTGAAGATTAAAGGTAATAAGTAGTAAGTATTAAGTAGTAAGGACGAACTTACTACATACTACTTAATGCTTACACTCTATCGTTAGCCCGTGACACAACAGCCAACACATCCGCCTCGCTGATAACAACGAGATCTTCCTCACCGGGAATCTCGGTTGGCGCATAGCCTTTAAATAAAACGGTATCACCAACTTTCACGCGCATCGTGCGCACGGTGCCATTATCCAACGCGCGACCTTCTCCCACCGCAATCACCTCACCTTTGGTCGGCTTCTCTTGAGAATTGTCAGGAATGATGATCCCTGACGCTGTCTTGTCATCCTGACGAGACAATTTGACAACGATGTTGTCATATAACGGCGTATACTGCATAGTCTGTTGTTATGTATAAGAGTTCAATCGCCACTCACGTCCGTTACCCCGCTGCGGCGCCTGCAGCGGCATCACACGCGTGAGTGACCCATTAGCACTTACCACAAAGGAGTGCTAATGCACTCCTATAGTAATGAATCTCTGTTATTGCGTCAAGAGTT
>CAZIQD010000046.1:0-4798 GCA_964541715.1 uncultured Gammaproteobacteria bacterium | reverse complement strand
GAAAAGGAGGAGGTGAGAAAAGAGCTCGTCACAACTGCCAAAAAATTAGCCGTTACCGCCAAGGAGAAGGAGGCGGTAAGAAATAAACTTGCAAAAACCGCCAAAAAATTAGCGGTCACGGCGAAAAAAACCAAACTCATTAATCAAGAACTCCGTAAGCTCGATGCAGCAAAAGATGAGTTTGTGTCCATAGCTTCGCATCAGCTTCGAACGCCACTCACCGCCCTCAAGGGATATGCCGGTATGCTTCTTGATGAGGATGCCGGTCCGATTAACAGCAAGCAGCGGGAGTATCTGGTGGAAATAAAAAACGCCAATGACCGCATGATTACTCTTATTACAGCGCTTCTTAATGTATCAAGAGTTGATTTAGGCGTCTTTATCGTTGAACCAGAGCAAATCAGTCTTGAAGCGGTCGCCCAAGAAACGTTGAAAGAGCTTGGGATGAAAATTGAGGGTAAACAGTTGCAGGTAGAGACAAACGTAAGTGATGAGATCCCTCTCATTAATGTGGATTTGAATATCGTTCGAATGATTTTTCAAAATTTATTAACCAATGCGGTGAAATACACACCGGAGAAGGGGAAAATCAAGCTTACGATAAAAAAAGACGGGTCATATGTGCTTATTTCTGTAGCAGATACGGGCTATGGAATTCCAAGTAATGTGCAGTCAAAGATTTTCACCAAGATGTTTAGAGCTGATAATGCGCGAGTAAATGATCCGGATGGCACTGGCCTTGGGCTGTATATCATTAAATCAACGCTTGAAAAAACTGGTGGGAAAATTTGGTTTGAGTCTGAAGAAAATAAAGGATCAACGTTTTATGTCACCATCCCCCTCAAGGGTATGAAAAAGAAAGCAGGGACAAAAAGATTAGAATTAAAATAAAATTCTATGGACACTGCGCAACAGACAATTTTAATTATTGAGGATGAGCTCTCCATTTTGAATGGCATTGCGGACAAGTTTCGGCATGAGGGGTTTTCGGTCATTACGGCAATCAATGGTCAGGATGGCTTGGATAAGGCGCTCAAGGAGCATCCTGACTTTGTTATGGTTGATAACTTGATGCCTAATACTGATGGATTCTATTTTTTAGAAAATTTACGCAAGGATACGTGGGGTAAGGATGCTTTGATCCTTATGTGGAGTAATTCTCATGACGCCAGTACCATCAGACGGGCAAAAAAAATAGGGATCTTAGAGTTTATCATCAAGAGCGAATGGGAATATCGAGACATTGTCAAAAAAGTAAGAACATACCTGAACACCAAATAATTTTTCGTAGAATATTAAGAAAGTACTATGGACACACCAGAGAAAAAAATACATATATTAATTATTGATGATGATGAGGTTATGCGCCGATTGTACGGCAGCCTTATTGCAAAGATTGGCTATGAGGTTATTTATTCACCAGACGCAATTCAGGGAAGAGAATTAGCCCGACGTTTTATACCGGATCTGATTGTGATGGATATGAATATGCCTTTGGAGGATGGCCTGACGGCTGCTAATAGGTTAAAAAACGAAAAGGAGACGGCTCACATACCTATTATTTTACTCACGAATGCGGATCTTTCACTTGAAGCGGAAAAATGGATGAAAGAAAATTCAATCGACGATTATATTCAAAAAGGCATTAGCAACGAAGAGTTTCTTGATCGAATTCAAAAGATAGTTGATAAAAAGAATTCTGCGAGCGTCTAATCTCGGTACCTGAAATAAAATAACCCCAATCAAGTGGCCAAGTGAAAGTATGATATGTTGGTTGACGTTTGAGGTAACTTCAGCTAAAATAGGGATACTTTGGAGAGGTACCCAAGAGGCTGAAGGGGACGGTTTGCTAAATCGTTAGGTCGGTAAAACGGCGCGGGGGTTCGAATCCCCCCCTCTCCGCACAAGCATAGTCTGATATTGAATATTTTTGCGCTTTTGTTATGCTATCATCACTTTATGATAGGTCTTAGGATTTCGTCTGGTCATTCGACCAGACGGAGGGGTGGACTTGTTAGGTCGCATGACCTGACGACCCGCTGAATCTCCCCCTATCCGCTTTGAAGATATTTGGGATCCGTGCGTATGTGCGGATTTTTTGTTGGCTAAGTCATCCCCAAGAGGGTGGTTGCAGTCGATATTATTTGCTATACTAGAGCTATATGGAACAGGAATACACGACAGCACAAGAACAAGCACCTCAAGTCTATTACCAATGGACTATTTTGAGTAAGGCAGAACACGAGCGGGGACATTGGTGGTATATTATCGCTGGAATTTTGGGCGTTGCGTTGGTTGCTTATAGTATTTATACGGCAAACTTTTTATTTGCCGTCATGATTGTTTTGATTGCTTTTATCATTATTCTCAATGACGCGTTGCCTGCACGAAAGCTTAATTTCGCATTAACTGATGCAGGGATCGTGGTGGGCGGTAAGACATATCCCTACCGCTCATTTGTTAGTTTTTATATCGTGTATGAACCGCCACGCATCAGTAAGGTGGTCTTGGAGTTGCCCGGTATACGCCAGGATCTTTCCATTGATCTGAATGGTAATGACCCTTTGGAAGTTCGTGAGTTTTTGCTTCAGGTAATACCGGAAAATCTTGACAGAGAGTCAGAACCGTTAGGGGATCTGTTGGAACGATTTTTCCGACTCTAAAAGGGCAAGGCCCTTTTTTTGATAGCTGGGAGCGCGTTGCACACCCTTCGTTTTGGACGTACAATAGCAGTATGTATCGATTGGAACACAAAGTAGCAAGCATAGCAAAGGTAGGACCCGCACTCGCGCGACAACTTGCGCGACAGGGGATTGTCACGGTGCACGACCTGCTCTGGTTTTTGCCGTTTCGGTATGAATCATTTGAGGCAAATACACCGATTGCTGATATCAAGCCCGATACGCATGTCACGATTCGCGTACGTATTGAAATGATTGCGGCAAAGCGCACTAAGAACAAACGGATGCAGATAACGGAGGCATTGGTGTCAGACGGCACTGACTCGCTGAAAGTGGTCTGGTTTCATCAGCCCTATATTGCTCGACAGCTGAAGGTAGGGGATGACGTTGTCATCTCAGGCAAAGCGACACAAACGTCGTATGGGTTGCAACTGACGAACCCTGAGTACAGTAAGCAGTTGACGTCTGCTGTTGCTCGTGAAGGGCTGACTCCTGTGTATAGTGCGCTTGGCACGCTTTCGCAAAAACAAATCCGTAGCCTCATCCACCAGGTGATCGAGACGACGCAGCAGTTGGAAGATCACCTGCCGGCGTGGATTTGCGACGCATATGATCTGATGCCTTTGAGCGCTGCTGTTGCGCAGCTACATGAGCCCGAAGATGAACAGGCACTTGAACAGGCATTGCGGCGCATGAGGTTTGATGAACTGTTTGGCTATATGTTGCAGGCAGCGTACAACAAACGCTTACTCCAGCAGACACCAGCACAGGCACAATCGTTCAAAGAAGAGGCAATTCGCGCATTTGTGGGTGAGTTGCCCTTTGCATTAACGGAAGATCAACGTACGTCAGCGTGGAGTATTTTTCAGGATCTCGGACGTTCAGTACCCATGAACCGCCTCCTCGAAGGTGATGTTGGCTCAGGGAAGACATTGGTCTCGCTCATGGCGGCATATCACACGGCGTTACACAAACAGCAGACCGTGCTGCTCGTCCCGACCACTATTTTGGCGCGTCAGCAGTATACGGTGGCACGGCAGCTGTTGGGTGCGCATGGTGTGCGCGTTGCGCTTGCTATCAGCGCGGAGCGCGTGATTGATGACACGAAGGTGCGTGCCGAGGAGTTAGTGAATGCGCTGCAGTCAGGCGAGATTGATCTGGTGATTGGTACGCACGCGCTCTTGAGTGATAAGGTATATTTTCATAATCTCGGGCTGGTCGTGATTGATGAGCAGCACCGGTTTGGTGTGGAGCAGCGTAAGCTGCTCAAAGAGCGCAACTTAGGGCATACCATGCCACATTTACTGTCCATGACGGCGACGCCGATTCCGCGCTCGCTGGCACTTGTGGTGTATGGCGACTTAGACGTTTCAGTGCTTCGTCACAAGCCACACGGCAGAAAGCCGATTATCACTCGGGTGATCGGAGAAGATCAGCGGACAGCAGCCTATCAGGCAATTCGTGCGCAGATCGGCCAAGGGCGGCAAGCATTTGTCATCTGTCCGTTGATTGATGAATCTGACGTCTTGGGAGTTGCTTCTGTGAAGCAAGAGTATGAGAAATTACGCAAGGATATTTTCCCTGACATGCGGATTGGCATGCTGCACGGTAAACTCAAGCAGCGTGAAAAAGATGAGATCATCGCATCGTTTGCACAGCATGAGTTAGATATTTTGGTCTCGACCTCAGTGATTGAAGTGGGGATGGATATTCCCAACGCCTCGCTCATGTTGATTGAGGGTGCGCAGCGTTTCGGACTGGCGCAGCTGCACCAGTTGCGGGGGCGCGTAGGTCGTTCCACACACCAGTCATACTGCTATCTGTTCAACGAAGAGAGTGCGAGTGTGCAGACGCAGCAGCGCTTGCAAGCCTTGGAGCAGACGGATGATGGATTTGCACTTGCTGAATATGACCTGAAGGTACGCGGACCTGGTGAGGTCTATGGCACGCGGCAGTCAGGGTTGCCACCACTACGGTATGCACAGCTGCATGACACGTCGTTTCTGCAAGAAGTGCGTCAATCGGTTGATCGATTTGTAGAAAAGGATGATCTTGATGCGCACCCGCTGCTCAAAGAGCGCCTGGCATCACGGGAGGTTATCGATCACTTAGAATAA
>CAZIQD010000045.1:0-4882 GCA_964541715.1 uncultured Gammaproteobacteria bacterium | reverse complement strand
GCTCTTTTTTTTGCTCCGAGGGGGAGCTGACATGCTTTGTGCGTTACTGAGCTGCAAGCGCGCGAGCAGCGAAGAGCACAAA
Source organism: uncultured Gammaproteobacteria bacterium (assembly GCA_964541715.1). Classification (GTDB taxonomy): domain Bacteria; phylum Patescibacteriota; class Patescibacteriia; order CAIXNZ01; family JADLGS01; genus CAYRMM01. The sequence goes on along the minus strand of CAZIQD010000045.1, from coordinate 4,800 downwards.
CAGTCAGCGAGTCTGACCTGCAGCGTATCCGGCAATCCCACCCGAGGAGCACAAAAGACGAGGATACACCTCGCCTTTTTCGTTACACAATGCTCCGAGGGTGGGATTTGAACCCACGACCAATTGGTTAACAGCCAACTGCTCTACCACTGAGCTACCTCGGAATATATAAATTTAAAACTGCTCTACCACTGCTTGCCCTCCAAAGCTCGCCAGAGCGACGGAGGAAGCTACCTCGGAATAAACTTCGTCAGAAGTGTGCATAGTATAACAGTTTACAAAAATCTTTGCAACCCTTATCATACCCACATGACAACACCAGAATCCCTTAAACTCTTACTCAATGACGCCACCATGGAGCACGCACAGCACGAGCTTTCGCTGGGCGCTCCCAATAAATATTGGGCCGACTGGGTGGCTCAGTATATGAGCGAACACGGCTACCTTGGCGATGCACAGCAGCTTGCCACGCTTCTCAGAGAAGCCGATGCAGCATACCATAATGAGCCAGAGCAATCCCCTTGGCTGCAGTACATCTCAGACTACGTCACCAATGAGCTGGAGTAAAAAACCCGCGCCCATGAACGTTACTCATGTCTGCGCGGGTTTTTTGTTTTAGAAATCTTTCAATTTTTCGATCCCAGAATTTTGCTTAATCTTTTCAAGCGCCTTGGCCTCAATCTGACGAATACGCTCACGTGTGACGTCAAACTCTTGCCCGACCTCTTCAAGCGTGTGCGATACGCCATCCGTCAAACCAAATCGCATCTCAAGAATTTTTTGCTCACGCGGGGACAGGTCAGCGATAATACCACGAACATAATCTTTCAAGAGTTCGAGTGCAGCATATCGATCCGGTGTCATGTGCTTCACATCCTCGATGAAGTCTTCAAGTGTTGAATCTTCTTCGTCGTCACCAACTGATGTTTCCAAAGAGATCGTTTCCTGAGAAATATTCATGATGTGCTTGATCTTATCAAGCTCTTCGCCCATTTCAGCGGCAATTTCTTCGGGTAACGGCTCACGTCCCAGATCCTGAATCAAGCGGCGCTGTACTTGCTGAAACTTGTTGATGGTTTCAACCATATGCACCGGAATACGAATGGTACGCGACTGATCGGCAAGTGAACGTGTAATCGCCTGGCGAATCCACCAGGTTGCATACGTGGAAAATTTATACCCCTTACGGTAATCAAACTTTTCAACTGCCTTAAAGAGACCAATGTTCCCCTCTTGAATCAAATCAAGGAGCGTCATGGACTTGCCGGCAAATTTCTTCGCAATTGACACCACCAGACGCAAGTTCGCCTCGATCAGCTTCTTTTCTGCTTCCTTATCACCCTTTGACTTACGTTTTGCAAGAGCAATTTCCTCATCACCCTTCAAGAGCGGAACCTTACCGATTTCACGCAAGTACATCTGGATGGAGTCTTCTGAGATATCAGACAAATCAAAGCGCTTGCGATCATTCATCGACATACCAATACTCTTGAGCGTGTCTTCACGCTCAGATTTTTTCGACAACAAACCTCCCGGAGCCTCTACCACCGAGATCCCGTGACGTTCCAACTCTTCCAGGAAGTCATCATACACACTCAAATACTCCTCAACTTCAGGGAAGATGCGTAACACTTCTTGTTCCGTCACAAATGAGCGCGTACGTCCTTTTTGAACCAAGAGCATGAGCTGCTCATGTGTTGGCGGCTCTACTTTTGACCGACGTCCACGAGAAGCCGTTGCCTTCTTGGCTGAGGTTTTAGATGCTGCGCGCTTCGGAGATGCTGCGCGCTTCTTCGAAGACGGCTTTGCCGCCGATTTCTTCGTTTTTGTAGCCATGCGAATACAAAAGAGATAGTAAAAAAGTATGACACGCGAAAACCGTCTTGAAAACGGCATCACGATCAGAATAGATTGTATAGAAAGATCAGGACTTTTTGCGCAATTCAGCGTGCAGAGCAATTGATTGCATAATCTGGGTGATCGCTTCCCGATCCCCGCGCCGCTCCGCATCAGCAAGTTGCTGCTCCAGGTCATGGAGATGAACTTTGTGAAGTTCATCGGTATACCGCTCTACCAGTTGGACAAGTTCTTGTTCAATCGCCTCAGGCGTAAAATCGGCAAATTCCTTATCGTACAATAAGGAAATGAGTCGCAACGTATGTTGATCCTGTTCGTGAACGAGAATTCGCTCAATATCGCTATAGGTATACTGACCTGATTGATTATAATACAAAACAAGCTGTTTTGCAAGTTCCTGGAGATGGCGCGGACGCAAGTCATCAATACGCAGATGATCCACGATATAACCCAAATGCTGCGGATGACGCAAAACAAGCGCAATCAACGTCTCAAGAAGGCGCTCCAAGCGGTTTTTGTCAGGAGTTGCGTGGTGCTCATACGACGAGTGTCGCATCGTCGGTGTCGGCGCATTCAGGCGCTTGCGTAAATCTTTTTCATCAATATCAAAACGCTGACAGACCTTGCTCACCCAATGACTCACGACCACCGAATCTTTCATGTACGACACGTAGGGCAACAACTCTTTGACCATTGCAGCTTTCCCTTGAGCGGATTGGACATCATGCACCTGCTCCCAATGTCGCATCACATGCTCCATAAGCGGGATCGCATGAGCAATCGCATTTTTCCAAATCGCCGGATCAACGGCAACTGCATCCGCAGGATCTTTGATATCGGTCCGATCATGATGCTCATCAAGTACGATCATGTGGATATCAAAACCATGCTGCAAGGCCAGCTGTATACTTCTCAGTGCCGCCGCAAGTCCTGCGGCGTCAGCATCAAACGAAAGATAGAGATTGTTGGTCAGGCGCGCCAACGTCGCCAAGTGCTGTTCGGTCAGCGCGGTACCACTTGCCGCGACCACATGCTCAACCCCTGCCTGATGCGACATGACCACGTCCATATTCCCCTCAACCAAAATCACGCTCTCTTCTCGCGCTATTGCCTTCTTCGCTTTATGCAACCCATACAGCAGCTGCGATTTATTGTAAATCGGAGTTTGCGGTGTGTTAATATACTTACCCGTTTTCCCATCATCTTTTGAAGGTAAGATGCGCGACGTAAAGCCGACGGTCTTCCCTGTCGCGTCATGTAACGGGAACATCACGCGCCCACGAAACCGATCATACACACGCCCCTTCTCATTACGAATCGCAATACCCGCCTCCAAAATCTCAGCATCGGTAAACTTCTTGCTCATGAGCGCTTTCATCGTCGTGTCCCAACTATCAGGAGCATACCCCAGCTTCCATGTGTCAATGGACGTATCCTGTACGCCGCGCGTATGCAGATACTCCAAGGCTTCGCGCGCTGCCGGCGTTGAACGTAACACCGAATGATAAAACCGCTCAGCGGTCTGACACACTTCGTACAGTCGTTGTTTTTTGGAGTGTTGTCGGTCGTGTTTAAACTCTTCCAACTGAATACCCGCTCTGTCAGCCAGCAACTTCAGCGCATCAATAAACTCAAGATGTTCTGCTTTTTGAATGAAAGAAATAACATCACCTCCCTCATGACAGCCAAAGCAGTGAAAAATCTGCCGCTCATCAGAGACCATAAAAGAAGGCGTCTTTTCGCCATGAAACGGACACAACCCTTTGTAGTTGCTTCCCGCGCGTTTCAACTGCACATACTCACCAATAACATCAACAATATTGAGCTGTTCTTTGATCCGATCTTTTGCGTCCATATGTGACTATTCTGGCATAGTTATGAAGCTCAGGCAATATGCCCAAAAACGAGCCCTTGAAGGCTCGTTGTAACCGGAAGTACACTTAGAGGAAAAATACTGCCAACGTCACAAGCACTCCCAGCACAAACCCTGCGACCACTTCAACGAGTGTATGTCCGATAAGATGATTCCACTGCACTTTGTCGTGGTGCAGCACCTGCTGAATAAACCGATTGATAATATTTTCCTGATGCGTAGCAAACACCTTATCGCCAATAACGTCACGGATCACAATACCGGCAAACACCAACGTCACCAAAAAGAGCGTCGTCACTCCTTCGAACAAGTAAACTGCGAGTGTCAGAGAAACAACCGTTGCGGTATGCGATGAAGGCATCCCGGCACCTCGAAAAAGCCATCGCCAATCAAAACGTCGATGCTGCTTAATATCAAGAAGTGTCTTGAGGACTTGTGCGAGCACAACCGCCCAAAACACCGAAATGAAAACTGGATGTAAGATAAGTTCTATCATAGAATATGTAGAGGTATGCACATAGTATAGCTGTGTTTGCGCCTTCTGTAAATACGAAAAAACCCCTCAGTGAGGGATTTTTACTTGGTTTCCTTATAGACAGTGTGCTTTCGCAGCAACGGATTAAACTTCTTAAGTTCAAGGCGTTCCTTGATCTTTTTCTTGTTTTTGGTGCTGTAAATCACATGCCCGGTTTCAGTACACTGCAGTTTGATCAGATTATCTTGAGACATACAGGTCGCGAAAAATAGTAATGCCGTCAGTATACATCACGAACCTCAATTCGTCAAGACCCGCCCCTGTGTATTGACAAAAAGACGCATACGGTGCACTCTATAGTATCACGAACCTTAGAATCAGCAAGGAGGTATTCTATGCTGCACCTATCCCCCCATCTCAGCGATCTCAAGCGTCAGATTTTGTCTGGCTCGGAGAACAGGGGTTCGTTCGAGCGCCGCATCGAACACCTCTACCCCACATCAGACCCACGTTTCATCGCCATCATGGACGCCTATGAGCTGATGAAGTCGGAGTTTCACGGCAAGTTTCGGGACAGCAAACACCCCAAAACGCT
>CAZIQD010000044.1:0-4914 GCA_964541715.1 uncultured Gammaproteobacteria bacterium | reverse complement strand
TTGATGTCAGCAATCCGCTGCGGACATGCGTCCGAGCGAAGAATTGGGCCGATTGCCGAAAAGTAATGATCGATCTGCTCTTTGAGTGAGAGGCGATTGAACATCGCCACATACAAGAGCAGCTTTGGCCGCAGTCGCTCCACTTCGGGGTAGCGACGCTCCAGCTCCTCTGCTGACGTGCAGTAGAGCATGTCGCGACGAACACTCGCGAGCGCTGTCTTGCTCGCCCTCCTGTTCTTAAGAAACACTTGGCGCAAAACCTCATCTTCCGAAAAGAAGTTGATGATAGCAAGAGCATCATCGTCGTAGGCGAACCGATGCTCCTCGAGCAGACATGCGTCCAGCAATGCGTGGACAACATCCACGCCGGCTGATCCGAATCGTGCAAAAATCCTTGCCATAGCCTCGAACGGTGCATGATGCGGACATACATGCTGCAAGTAATCAATCCCCTGGACCATCCCCAAGATGAGTTCGGGCGAGAGCAACGGATGGTGCTGTTTACAAGGTGCTTGTTCAGTCACAAATTCCTCCTGGACCTGAAAAATACGAAGATCAACGTTTTTGAAGTGACTTTTTTAGTATAGGCAGAAAACCCCGTTTAGTCAAGTCACAAAAGGCTTGGACCGTGGTCCAAGCCTTCATACCATTACTAGAGATATTTGTTCTTTTCACGCTGTTCTCGCAGGCGTTCTGCTTCGCTGGGTAAAACGACATAATATTCACGCAACAACTTCACCTTCCAGATAATCAACAGGATCGCCCAGAACAAAAACCAATACCGCCCTCCCAAAAATGGAATGCCCTCGTGGCGGAAGAAGAAGATAAAGGTAAAGGCAATGGACATACCCAACGCCATTTTGGCAAAGCGCTTCCAAAAGTTGGCATACAGCTTATTACCCGCCGCCAACAAGCGTGATCGGAGGTACTGCGCTGCGATATACCAGCCGTAGCCGACCACCAAGATCATGATAAAGATAATATCAAAGGTTGTTGATAATCCCCCCGGATGCGTCTCCAGCCAAAACGATGGCGAGATAAATTTTGCGAAATCAATACCAAACAACATAGCGTCAAAGGTTAAAAAAATAATAAGGAGAAAATTCCCCCTTATTATACATGCTTTCATATTTGTGACAAGAACCTAGGAAAGAATAATCATCAGCCGTCATTCAGAGCGTCTTGCGCGAAGAATCTGGCTGATGCACAGAATCATCTATGCCTTACGATACACATCAATGAAATGATACGGACCCAAGTCCTGCGACGCAACGCGCGTGTACCCTTCTAGATATCCGGCAATCTGATCGCGATTCACGAGCAGCTCATCCTTGGGTCCAAACCCACTTGCGTTATCACGCCAATCAACCACGACGATTAATCCTCCACGTTGCACAAAAGAATCTGCCTCTCGCACAATCGCCTCCTTCTCAGTATTTTGAAACAGGACATTAATCAAATATGCCGAATCCAAACTATTATGCGGAATCGGCGTGATGCCGGACATTTCCAGGTTTGAACGAAGCGTCACCACATTCGTCAAGTTCAAACGCTTCGCGCCGGCCTCAACGGTTTGAATTGCCTCAGGTAAAATATCCACTGCGTACACCTTGCCCGTCGGCCCGACGGTTTGTGCAAATGGGAGTGCAAAAAATCCGCCACTTCCACAGCCCAAGTCAGCCACTACCTCACCCTCGCGCAAATTTGAGATGCTGATCACATCCTGTGGTGATAAAAATTGATTACCTCCCAATGCCATAGTTATAAACTTCCAAATAAGGGTCCTAGGACGCCGATTAAAAATTTGGTGTGCAAATCAAGCATGATAATCATACCAATCAACGCCAATATAAAACCAAACGCCTGATAAAACAACCGACTCTCTCCCGTTCCAATAACTTTCTCAACCCATGCCACTCGACCAAACGCGCGAAAGACACGTTCGAAGTTGAGCGTCATGAGCACACCGCCCGCAAGCAGCGCCAATCCAAAAAGTATGCGTAACATATGGATGTAGTATAGCATGTTTTCACACGCGCAGGTATGACCCCCGGGGAAGTCTTGATTTATTTGTCATCATCATATATACTACTCTTACCTTTGTTCGGGTCGTGCGACAATTCGATGAATCGCGCACGTCACGATCAGGCCTATGCTCAGGTGGTGGAACTGGTAGACACGCAGGCTTGAGGGGCCTGTGCCCAAATTTGGGCGTGGAGGTTCAAGTCCTCTCCTGAGCACACGTTCGCACATTACAAAAAACACACATCATGCAGTCATTCATGGGTGCTTAGCTCAGCTGGCTAGAGCGTCTCGTTTACACCGAGAAGGTCAGGGGTTCGACTCCCTTAGCACCCACACGATACTAATGATTGCATGGTGTGTGTTTTTTGTTTGCAGCTTTCTCCCGGCACTTGAGGAGCCGGAGCTCCGGCTCCTCAAGTGCCGGATGTTAAAGAAGTCGCTCAACATACCCCTCGTCATCTTTGATAAAGTCACGGCAACTTGACCAAGGATACTTCAAAAGGTATTCTTCGCATTTTCTTATATTCTTCACACCATACTCCCTCCATCGTTCATCAAAATAATCTAATGGATTTAAATGAACATATCTCTCACAATTCAATAAACTCGCCTCATTGGGTAAGCTAGTGCATCGAAAAGGCCCTTGAAACAAAACCCCAGATCGATTGTTTATCTTATTAAAATAATGAGTATACCCAGAGAGCAATTTGCTCATAAAAAGGGATACTCCTTTTTCTTGTGATTGCTTCAATATAAAGTGAAAATGATTTTCCATAAGAGAAAAGCAATGGATTTCTACTAACGGATCCTCAAGTGCCGAATCTTTCCCCGGCTCCTCAAGTGCCGGAGGAGCGTCAAAATCAAATGTTCTTATTTCTACACGCCTTTTCCTATTAAATGCCTCCATGCTCTGAAGAAAACGTAACTTATCTTCATCGTGATTAAAGATGTCTCTCTTATCAACCCCACGATTAAATATGTGATAATACTCTCCTACCTCAAACTCTATTTTTCTTGGCATACCCCTCCTATGAAAATATTTATATTTCCCCGGCTCCTCAAGTGCCGGGATTTCTCCGGCACCTCAAGTGCCGGAAGATACTTTTATTATCACAGCCCCGCCCAAACAAAAAAAGACATTTTACAATGTCTTTTTGTCAAAAACTACCAAACAAAGCTATCCACAATTCCTCCGGCTCCTCAAGTGCCGAAACTTTCTCCGGCTCCTCAAGTGCCGGAAGGCTAGGCGTCTTTTTTCCGCTTCTTAATCTTACTCATATCAATCGTATCGGCGCGATTTTCATCTTCAGCACCTTGCGTCGCACGCTCATCGCGGACTGCTTGTAGTGCGACCTCCTGCTGCTGCATATCTTTCTCCAAGTCCGGGTTATCAATTTTGAGACTGAGTGCGAAAACCGATCCCTTCTCAGGGCCCTGTGAATCCGCCCAGAGCTTGCCCTTGTGTCGCTTGATAATCTGCTTGGCGATATATAACCCCAAGCCCGTTCCTTCCGTGTGCACCAATTGTGACGAACCGACGCGTGAAAATTTCTTAAACAACTTGCCCTTATCTTCTTTGGACAATCCGCGCCCCGTATCACGTACGCGATAGATAATATCATTACCTTTGAGTTCCAGTGAAAGCTCCACCTTCCCCTCATCGGTATACTTGATCGCGTTATCCGCCAAGTTCATCACCACTTCACGCACCTTGAGCTTGTCCATAATCACATCAGGAATCTCATCTTTGGGCGGCAGATACACAAACTCCAACTTTTTCATCTTGGCGTGATTACCCAACTCATCAAACACCGACTCCACCAGCTCACGCAAGTTCGCCTTTTCAAATTCATACTGCATGCGTCCCGACTCGATACGTGAAATATTGAGCAGGTCTTCGATCAGAATCAATAACCGGTCCGCCGACTGCAGCACCGAGTTCACCGGCTTGTCTAACTTCTCAGGCACCTGACCAAAATCGCCCGACTGCACCATCGACATGTATCCCTTGATCGCCGTCATCGGCGTGCGCAGCTGATGCGACGCGATGCTGATAAACTCCGACTTGGCCTGATCCAACTTCTTCAACTCCTTATTCGCGGAACGCAACTCCTTGGTTGCCTTATTCACCTCATCTTGCAACTTGTCGGCAAACTTCAACTGCTCATCATACAACTTCGCGTTTTCGAAAGCGACCGCCGCCTGACCGGCAAGCACTTTGATGAAGTTTAAATCTTCGTTCGTATACGGATCGCCTGACTTCTTCTCACCGATGAGCACATATCCCAACGAATCTCCTTTAATATAGAGTGGTGCCACCACATTGAGATTATGTTGCTCCATGTACGCCACCACATTATCCAAAAACTCATCCTCCACCTGCTCAGCGATAAAGCGTAACTCATCCAGCACGACAATCGTCTTCTCTTCGAGATCCTTCTCGTAATTTTCGTAATACGCATACAGCGGATTATCCAGGGCGACATCCTGACTACCGCCCTGCCCCTCTTTGTGCGCGAGCATAAACGAGTTGGTATCCTGGTCAAAGATGTACACCTTGAACTTGGAGTACTTCAAAACTTTATACGCGGTGTCAGCCACCACCTTACCCAACTTGCGAATGTTCAGCGTTGAGCTGATCTTACCCGATGCTTCCGAGAGCGCGATTTGCGGATCAATCCGCCCCTTGAACAAGAAGCTGTCCGTCGCACGCGTCAGCCATCCCTTAATCGGTTCAAATCCAATAGCAACAATAATACCCGTAATCGCACCTGAGACAAGAATCGAATTTTGCCCGAAGAAGGATTGTACGAATGAAGACAAGAAGAAGGCCGTCGCCGAGAAGACCGAGGTGATGAGTAAGACGAGGATGGTAAAGATCAATGACCG
>CAZIQD010000043.1:0-4950 GCA_964541715.1 uncultured Gammaproteobacteria bacterium | reverse complement strand
TGCTGTTCTTGATTCTGCTCTTGATTTTACTGGTTAGTTTCTTTGTTTCACGCGCCATTTCTGATCCGCTGACGCGCCTTGCTCGTATCGCGGGGCGTCTTGCACGAGGCGACTTTTCAGTTAAGGATGAGCTATCAATTAATCTTGCCTCAAGTGAAGTTGCAGCGCTTGAGAATGCCTTTCGCCTCATGGTTACCGAGCTTGAGCAGTCGCAGCGCCTTTTGCGAACAGAGGTTGACCGAGCGACCAAAGATTTGAAAGAGCAACTCAAGGTAGTTGAGATTCAAAAACGCGACGCAATGCGTACCAAGCAGGCGGTCATCAACATTCTTGAGGACTTGGAGGAGGAAAAGAATCGTGCTGAAAGCTTAGCTGAAGATGCTTTGAAATTTAAACAGGCGACGGAGAACTCAACTGAGGCTATTGTCATTACAGACCCCGAGGGACATATTTTATACGTTAACCCTGCGTATGAGCGTTTGAATGGCTATACGGCGGCGGAAGTGGTGGGTAAGACGCCAGGGGTGATTCGGAGTGATAAAACACCAACAACACTCTACAAGGATATGTGGGATAACTACCTGCTCAAAGGTAAGGCGTATGTCAGTGAAGATTTGATCAATAGGCGCAAAGACGGCACAGAGTATAATGCCCGTCTTTCGATCTATCCAGTGCAAGATCATGGCAAAATTCTGTATTTCGTGGGCGTGCAGCAGGATATTACTGAGCGTAAATTGGTGGAGCGTGCCAAGACGGATTTCATTTCTGTCGCATCGCATCAGTTGCGCACGCCGTTGTCAGCGATGTCGTGGTTTGTGGAGGCGCTCAGCGATGAGGATATGGGCCCACTCAATCCGGAGCAAAAAGACTATATGCAGCAGCTCTCGGTGAGTACCAAGCGCTTGGTGAAGTTGGTGAACGATCTCTTGAATATTTCCCGCATTGAGAGTGGTCGCTGGAAGATCGAACCAAAACCGACGAACATCGTACAGTTGGTCGATGATGTGCTTGAGGGGTTGAACCTGTTTTTTGAGGCAAAAAATTGTATGGTGACGTTTGATCGACCAAAGGGCAAGGTGCGCACGATTGATTTGGATCAGGGGTTGATGGAGCAGGTGGTGCAAAACCTGGTAAGTAATGCGATTAAATATTCCGATAAGGTCTGTGATGTGCGTATTGGCATAACTGAACGTGAAGATGCATATGTGATCTCAGTCGTTGACCAGGGGATTGGTATTGCGCCGGAGTTTCGTTCCAGTATATTTGGTAAGTTCAAGCGATCAGAGGAGGCGAGTGCCATGGATACCGAAGGATCAGGGCTTGGGCTGTATATCGTGAAATTAATCGTCGAAGCGATGGGTGGTGAGATCTGGTTTGAGACGAAAAGGAACAAAGGGACGACATTTTACTTCACCGTTCCGTTCAAAGGTGTCACCGCAAAGCAGGGTGAGGTGCGGGTGACGTAGGATAATGGTATACTAAGGGAGCAAGACAAACACGAGTGATCATTATGGAGATATATTCAAGAGATCCTTTCGATGATGAGCGAAAAGAAACGTTTCGCAATCGCATCGCGATAGGATTTCAGAGTGTCAAGGAGTCCTGGCGTCATGCGCCGGCGGTGTACACTACTGACACACTTACTATTTGTAACCACCCCGTCATGGAAGCGTGGGAAGAGCCGTATATGCGTAAACTTGCGCATGTTGCTGCTCGGCAAGGAGGGCGGGTGCTTGAAGTCGGCTTTGGCATGGGCATATCCGCAGCTTTTGTGCAGGAATATCCTCTGGAGGAGCATGTGATTATTGAGGCAAATGAAGAGGTATATCAACGTGCCTGTTCTTTTGCGCAGCAAGCGGTACAAAAGGTGACGGTCATTAAAGGATTTTGGGAAGATGTCGTGCCAACGTTGGTAGCAGAAAGTTTTGACGGTATTTTATTTGATACCTACCCACTTTCATCGGAAGAAATTCATACAAACCACTTTCCTTTTATCCCGTATGCGCATCGATTACTCAAACAAGGGGGAGTGTTGACGTACTATTCTGATGAAATCAGCGGGTATGCTTCGCGGCATCTGAAAGTTTTACAGGATGCCGGATTTCATGATATTCAAGCGGTTATTTGTTCGGTGACACCACCGGCAGGATGTCAATACTGGACATCAAACACTATTCTTGCGCCTATCATCACCAAAACGGAAGTAGTGCCTGCGGTGAAAAATTTCGGATTGCACCTCATGCTTGATTGCTATGGTATTGAGCGTGCCCGCTTGGCTGATGTGACGCGATTGTATGACGCGTTAATTGCTCTGCCCCAAGAAATTGACATGAATCGCATTGGATTTCCGCATATCGCACAATTTAAAGATACGGATATTGATGGTATTTCGGGAATTCAGATGATTGTCGAGTCGCATATCAGCGTCCATACCTACGAAAAGAAAGGTTTTTTGACAGCTGATATCTACTCCTGTAAGACGTTTGATACTGATCGTGTGGTTGAATTTTTCCGTGAATGGTATGGATGCTCTGATATTGATACGCATGTTGTGGAGCGGGGTACCAAATTCCCGGTGAATGACATATACTAAAGACAACCAACGTTCTTTACTAAGGAGGTTCCGGTGATATGGTATGAAGGCAATGATTGCATTGTTCGCACCGCGACGGAAGACGATGTTGTGCTCATCGCGCAGCTCGAGCAGGTTATTTGGGGGCAATTGGGCACGCCGGTGTATGATGAGCAGTATGTGAGCACGTGGCGACGCACGCACCCCGAAGGTTTGCTGATTGCTCAGGTGCCCGATACGCTTGAAGCAGTCGGGTATGGGCATTCGCAACGCATCAACTTTTCTATGGAAAATCTTGATGTACTGCAGACGAGTGAGTTGGATACTGATGGTGGCACGAGCGTGGGTACACACCGACCGTCCGGCAACGCTTTGTATAGTATGGCTTATGGCTCAGTACGCAAAGGTGTTGGCTCCGCTCTTTTCCAGGCAACGCTTCAGCAGCTTCGTCATTTCGATATCGAATATTTCGTGGGATTCTCTCGGATTCCAGGATTTAACGACTACCTTCGTGAGTTATGGGAGAAGGAAGTCGTTGTTGATGTGGATGAGGCGGTTCATGCGTATGTAGCACGGTGTGCTATAATGGTGCAGGGGAAAATGTGGCCAACGTTCTATTGCCCTGATGACCTATTACGCTGCTACCCCGATCCCTCCAAGCTTGATCCGACGCTGGGTTTTTACTTGAAACAAAAAAACTTCGGCGTGGTAAAGGTGTATGGCAACTATTGTGTTGATCCTTCAAGCCATAACTTTGGCATTTTGATGGCATATCATAACTCACCGTCGTCTTAGTATGTTTATATTCACCTTTACAGCTGCATTACTCGCCACCGTTCTTTTGGGGTATGCAGCTTTTATTTTCATGAACAAAAAACAGGATATTGTGGCCCGCTATTTTGTGGGGCACGTTTTTTTTGTCACGCTTTGGGTTGGCTCCAATGCATTTGCTGATGTGGCAAAAACTCCCGGGCAGCTTGTTTTTTGGAGTGGCATGGCGCTTATTGGAGCGACGTTTTTCTTGAGTTACTATCTTTCATTTATTGATGCCTTCATCAGCAAAAAGTCGCCGGGTATGTTGCGAAAAGTATTTTATTTTTTACCGAGCGTATTTTTTTCTCTCTTTGCCTTTTCTTCGTATAGCGTTGTAGACACCTTTTTCCCGCCCAACGCCCCTACACAGATCGAGCCGGGCATTATTTATACACTGTATCCCTTCTTTCTCTTTGCCAGCTTGATGTATGGGTTTATTAAATTGACTCGATATTATAAACGAGCATCAGCGCAACAGCGTTTGCAGATTTTATATCTAGGACTTGGATTTTTTACCGTCTTCACGGGGTTGTTGGTGTTTATTATCATCTTACCACTCATGGGAGAGTACCGGTTTTATAATCTGGGGCCGCAGTTCACCTTCTTTTTCGTCGTATTGAGTGGTTATGCAATCTTTAAGCACCACCTTTTGGATTTCAAGGCGGTGATTCAAAATACGTTGATTTACACCGCACTCTTCTTAATATTCGGGTTACTCTACTGGGCTTTCTTGTATCTTGTCACACTTGTTGTTGGTCGTTTTGCTGCTGGAGTTCCTGAATTTGCATCTATTGCGAGTGTTTTTGTCCTCTTTTTGACGTATGACAAGATCAAGGAATTTTTCATCAAGATCACGAATCCTATTTTTTACCGGAAGCGTGTTGATTATGAGCGAGCGGTTAAGGATGCAAATTTGATTTTTGCTAAAACGGATAATTTACGCGAGCTTATGACAAGCATCATGAAGCTTGTTGCGGAGACATATCATGTTGAATCGGTAAGCTTTATTTTTTGCGGTAACCAAAAGCAGAAGCGATGCAGTTATTACCGATATGTGCCCGGAGGTAAGTTTCAGGAGAAAACGTATTCCCTGGATCAGGGGCTCTATCAATACTTTGAAAAAAATCGAGCAGTTCAGATGTTGTTTTTGGACTACTTGTTCGCAACGGGGCATCCTGATACGGTGACGGATCGCGATATTGAGCATATTAAAAGCGATTTTGACGAACTTAAGGCGACAGCCTGTTTTACGGTTGCTACGACTGAGTTGATGGGTATTCTGTGTCTTGGGCGCAAGAAATCAGGAGAGGCTTTCTTTGTAAATGATGTCGAGTGGTTTGAAGTTATTAACCAGCAGTTTGGATTTGCGCTTGAACGTGTGCTGCTGGTGCAAAACCTCGAGCTCTTAGTGCGTGAGCGTACGGCGCAGCTTGAGGAGGCCAATGAAGAGCTTCGTCAGATCAGTGAAGCGAAGTCGGAGTTTGTGTCGGTGGCATCGCATCAACTGCGCACGCCATTGAGTGTGATTAAGAGTATTTTCTCCCTCTCTCTTAATGGTGATCTGG
>CAZIQD010000042.1:0-5487 GCA_964541715.1 uncultured Gammaproteobacteria bacterium | reverse complement strand
CTTTGAATATACCTGTTATTTACATGCCCTCAACATCCTTGATCCGGTTCCCGCGCGTAGCGTGGGATTGGGGCTGGGTCGCTCTGTTTGTTAATGGAGCAGGATGGTTTCTGCGTGAGTGGAAATCCGGCATCCTCCGTAACCATGGGATAACCGATATCTGAGTGAGTCGGTGAAAGTGCCTGCGCATAAGCGCGGGAATGTAAGGTGGTACCGCGGGTTAAGAATCCCGTCCTTCGCATGCAAAATTTTTGTTGCATTCTAAGGGTGGGATTTTTTTGTTGACTATTGTTTGGCATTGCTATAGCATAGAATGCTTGATGCCATTTCTCCAAAGCGCACATGCGTTTTGGAGAGCCGGTATCGGCTAGGTTCTTTATAACTGATTAGAAGTGAATCGAGGAGGTTCCATGCAACAAATATCAGCAATTCAGCTCGCAGGAGTGAAGCTTGAAAAACAAGTTGCGCGTCAAATTCTCGCAACTCGTTATTACGACATCACCGCTCGTTTCGCGCAACGCAGCAGCTGTCTCCCTCGTTTGAATAGCGTCTCGTTACGTGACATCGACCGAAAGGTTAAGCAAGGGAATGACCTTACATTTAACGAGTCGTATATTGGTATGTGTCATGTTGTAGCGGCAACGAATAAGGATTTTTACGAGTATGCTCAAGGTGAAATTGGAGAGGCTTTTGGTGCGGAATTTACCCCTGAGCGTGCTATTGCGTGCGGAACGTCATTCATGCAAATGATGGCGTTGAAAGAATCCTTTTCTCAGGTCACCCCTGAAGAAATTGCGGGTATTGCTGCGGCAAGCATGCTTGATGCCGTTGTACAGCTTCCCGTCGCTGAAGTTATCGAGACGTGCGGGATGGGTGGCGATAAAGGGTTTGGTTTGCAAGGCGAGATTCGCAAGACTATCAACGCGTCAACGCTGAGTGCGATTGTATTGGCATCTCTGAAGCTTCCTGTCATTAAGCATGGCTCTTATGGCAATACATCGGCAGTGGGGAGTACTGAAGCGATTGAAAGCTTTGGTGCTCGCACCAATCAGGAGTCCTTGGACGAGGTCATGTCTATTTTTCAAGACACGCACTTCAGCTATTTGGATGCTCATTGGTGTAAAACGATTCACGATCTTTCCCACCTGTTGTTGATGGAAACTATCAATCATCTAGCAGGTCCTATGAGCCTCCCGATTTTACCAACGGCACGTCTCACCAAAATTATGGGCGTGAATGAAAAGGTGTATCCAGGGAGTGTCGCTCGTGCATATGCGCTACTGCACTCCCTCGGTATCCAATCTATGGGAGGGGTTGCAATTGTTGCGGGGTTGGATCGTCAACATGCTTACAATCCGATTGATCCGAAAGACGAACGAGCCGTTCGAGCCCATGCTATTGTCGATGAACTTTCTCCTTATGGATCCGCTGTTTCTTTTGCGCATGAAGAGAAGTATCTCGGCACATTCCTTGTTAACCCTTCACTTTTTGGAGTGGAGGTCGATCCTGACAAGATCCAGGTTCAGAATACAAGAGAAGCAATCAAGGCCGCTAATGTTGCGGCATTGATGGGGCAGGATCGTGAACTTGCGAAGTATCTTGCTATGAATGCTGCCCTTGGTCTTGTTGCGCATCGGGACTTGGTTCAGGCTGTTGGCGATGAGCTGAGCGTTCCACACTTCACTGAGGCTTTCAATGAATGTTTTGAGGTAATCATGAGTCAAGGTGCTTGGAGTACTTTGAAGGATTACGTTGAAGCAACGGGAGGCACTCTGATCAGTAGGTAGGAAGGGTGGCGGAAGCATCTCCGCCACCCCTTTTTTTACTTATAACAACATGATATTCTTGTGTTATGAAAAACATTCTATCAAGCATTTTTAACAAGGGTCATAATATTATTATAGGGGCGCTACACCTCCCTCCGATGCCAGGTTACG
Organism: uncultured Gammaproteobacteria bacterium; assembly: GCA_964541715.1. Classification (GTDB taxonomy): domain Bacteria; phylum Patescibacteriota; class Patescibacteriia; order CAIXNZ01; family JADLGS01; genus CAYRMM01. The sequence continues at coordinate 3,550 of CAZIQD010000042.1, read as the reverse complement.
AAGAGTATCCCGGCTTTGATGTTGCAAGAAAAAATGCTCTTGCTGATTTAAACGCCTTTGAGCAGGGTGGAGTTGATGCTGTTATTTTTGAAAATAATTATGACATTCCTCATTATGAATATGTTTCGCCTGAAGTTGCGGCGATGATGGAGCGTTTGGGTGACGAGCTTCTGAAGCAAGCCACTCTGCCCTTGGGTATTAGTGTGCTCTGGAATGATTATAAAACGGCGCTTACTATTGCAAAAAAGCTTGGGTTAAAATTTGTGAGAATACCTGTGTTTGTTGATGATGTTGAGTCGCGCTACGGCAGAATTCAGGGAGATCCTGATGCCATGTTAAAGTATCGGCGGGAAATAGAGGCTGAAGATGTTGCAATTTTTGCTGATATTCACGTAAAGCACTCTACGATTCACTCAAGCACATCAATAACTGAAGCTGCTACTCTTGCTATTCAGAAAGGAAGTGATGCATTGATTATTACAGGAAAGTGGACAGGTGATGCTCCTGATTATGGTGAGCTTGAGGCAGTTCGCAATGCTGTTGGTGATTTTCCTATCATCGTGGGGAGTGGAGCTCGTGCGGAAAATATTAAAGATATCCTTCGCTATGCAAATGGCGTTATTGTAAGCACCGCACTAAAAGAAGGAGGCGTCAGTGAAAATGAAAAGGATAATCTCAAAGGTTGGGACCAGCGGATAAGTAAAGAGAAGGTCAAGGCTTTTATGAGAGCATTTGAGTAATTGGTTTGTCATAAATGGAGGAGTCTGATACTGTTATTTTAAAGACACTGCGATATTTATTTTAAAGGAGGTGTGCTGTGTACCTTGGAAAACTTTCTTCTCAACTTGTTGATCTGTACGGCGAATTAGATTGGATGCGATCGTCTCATCATGATGATGTGCGTGGGGTCTGGATTGTTGATAGTGGCATCCCAGGACCAACGCTTGGTATCACAACCATGACGCATGGTAACGAAATTGCCGGACTGGCTGTGATCAAGCATTTTAGAACAATTAATCCTCTGGCCCAACGCTTGCGTTGCGGCAAGGCGGTGTTTGTTGTAAATAATGTCACTGCTTGTGCGGTATATTTTCAACTTCTTGGTCGTGGGTATGATGAAAAGTTTGCACGCGATCACACACGATTTCTTCATGAGAATATGAACCGCCTACCGGAAGATGTCATGAACCGTTTTCCTAGTGGACGTCCAAAAATCTCGCTGGAACGTCAACGGGCGCAGGAACTGGGGGCAACCTGGAAAACGTTTGACGCGGCAATCGATATTCACTCGATGTCTGCAGGGACATTTTCGGTAATTGTAAATACGTTACCATATGTTGATCCTGACCTCTTTCGGGGGTTTCCCGTTCAGACTATTTATTCCGGGATTGTCGATGTGCAGATTGGGAAGCCGGCTTGCTATTTTTATGGCGAGGTGGGGAAAGTGCGAAGTATTGGTCTTGAGGCAGGCCAGCACACTGATGAAACGGCTCAACGTAACGCAGTTGCTTCGTGCGAAGCGCTTCTTGTAAATCTCGGCATGATTGAAGGAACTGTCTCGAGTAATCAGCGTGAATATGCAACGTATCGAATCATTAACTCGATCTTTTTTCCGGATGCTTCGTACAGGCTGATTCACCCCTTCAAGTTTTATGAAGCTATTTCAGCTGGACAGATTTTGGCTGAAGGAGCGGGCGATCCCATATGCTCTCCCTGTGATGGCTTGGTGATAATGCCGCCTTTAGGTACCGAAGTCCAAAACATTGAAGAGGAGGTGTTCTTCATTTCATCAGAGCGCGAGACAATGACTTTTTGAGGGGGAGAGAGGTTGGTCATTGGTTTGGTGTACTGGCAGGGAGCATGATCCCTGCCTTTTTTATAAAGCTGAATGGGTGAGTGTTGTGCTTGAAGTTGAATGTACCTTACCAACAATTGACAAAAACACCTAAATTTGGTACTTTGGGATATTGTTTTTGTCCTTTCCATTTCAAGACAAGGAGTCTGTCATGCACAACTATACCGCGGCGGCAGCATATGCCGTTGTCGCGTGGCTCATCATGCGCCTGCCCCAGTTTTTGGGGTATATGGCCATGGGTGAGTATACGCTGATCATTGACGCGGTGTGGGTTCCGCTGCTTGCGGCACTCATCGCGTTTCGCCATCATTTGCCGGCGGTACGTGATGCCGCTGTCCGCTTTGCTATGCGCAAGAATGCGTTGGTACTCATGACGGTGCTTGCGCTCAACGCGTTGGCATTGCCGGGTATCTTGCGCATCGAACTGGTGCGTATCTTTGATGTCAGTGACCTGCCGCCGCGCAACGCGCTCGTGCAGGATTACCAACAGTACGGTGCGTGGAGCGACGAGCAAAATTCGTTTGTCGTGACCGTGCGTGATCCGCAAGGTATCGCGACGGTCGCGGGTATGCGCCGTGTGCTGGAGATCGAAGAGCAGATCAAAACCTTCGAAGGCGTTGATCGTTCCAAGGTCTTCTCGTTTGCCTCGGTGCGTGCGGTGGATCAGATTGACGTCGACTATGTCGACATTAGTAAGATTGCCGCCAACGTGCTGAGTCAGCCGGAAGAGCTGCAGCAGGCGACGTTGACACGTCTCATCACCAGTCATCCGCTCGTTCGCGGGCGGTTTCTCGATGATGCTGACGTGCCCACGGTGGCCGTCATTCAGGCGGTCTTCTCACCACAAGCAGATCTCAATAAGCTGTACAATCAAGTGATGCAGCTGACCGGTGTTTATCCGGACAGCGACATCGCTGTCTCGGGTCTTACGCAAACGGTGCGTGATCTGTGGTATCGCTTGTTGGGTCTGCACGATGCGCAGTTGGGAACGGCTGGCTTTGTCTTCATTGACATTGCCTGCCTGATCTCTATCATCTTCGTTGCCGTGGTACTCAGCGGCTTTGCCTGGTTGCTCATGGCACTCTTGCTGATGCGCAACTTCCGGGTGATCACCTGGAAGCGGTTCACGGCACTCTCCACGTGGCGTGTGCGTGCTGACCGGTTGTCCGGCATCGCGTTCACGCTCATACCGCTTATGCTCACGCCGATTATTACGGTGATGGGATTGCTGGGGTGGACTGGCGTGACAGTGGATACGATTACGGGAATTATCCCCATCGTCTTCATCGTCATTGCGTCCAGTTCCGGCATTCATGTCGCGCACTACATCGGTAGCGTGCAGCAGTACGCTACCAACGAAGAGCGGATCTTGCGCGGTCTTCGCGCAGGGACGATTCCCATCGTCATGGCCTCACTCACCACTGCCATTGGCTTCATTACCCTCGCGGGTTTTGAAGTGCAGTCGATTGCCAAGTTTGGCATCTACTCAGCGCTGGGTGTGGGAGTGATCATTCTGCTCCTCGAGCTGGTGGTGTCGGCGGCGTGGTTTGCACGCTTTCCGTTACCAGCGGTGTATGAAGAGCTCATTACGCCCGAGTGCGGTCCGATTATTCGAGTCGCGCAAAAAGCCCAGCGTCATGCGCGCTGGACCTGGGGTGTGGTGGGTGTGCTGATGCTGGCAAGTTTGTTTGCCGT
>CAZIQD010000041.1:2098-5654 GCA_964541715.1 uncultured Gammaproteobacteria bacterium | reverse complement strand
GTGTGCGTAATGACGATGAACTGCGTGGTGCTGGAGAGATCCTTGAGAATTGAGGCAAAGCGTTGAGCGTTTGACTCGTCCAAGGCGGCATCCATTTCATCCAACATGACAAATGGCGAGTTGTTGTTTGCGATAATTGCCGAGATGAGGGCGATTGAGGTCAGTGCGCGCTCACCACCGGAGAGCATGTTGATCGAGTTGATCTTTTTTCCTGGTGGTTCGGCGATAATTTCGATACCGTTATAACTTTCCTTTTCACGATCTTTGATTTTTTTCGTGATGCGTTCAACGGTCGCGGTGGCTCCTTCGGCTACCGGCGGCTGTTCGGCAGTTTCTGCTGACGGCTTCTCATCATCAAGTGTTACTTTTTTCAGTTCTGCACGTCCGCCACTGAAGAGCACTTTGAAAAACTTTTGGAACTCGCGGTTAATTTCCTTGAAGGCCTCATCGAATTGCTTCTTGATGGTTTGATCCAGCTCTTCAATAATCTTTTCCATACTGATGATGGCATCTTCGAGATCCTTGGTTTGCGCCGTCAGGAATTCATAGCGCTCTTTGATCTCGGTATACTCATCGATCGTTTCTTGATCAATGCCACCGATAATTTCGAGCTGCTTTTTGAGCTGGTGGATCGTCTGATGAGCTTCTTCTTCGGACGTGTTCTGTGCGGTGAGCGTCTGCGTGTCGTCCAGCGATGCAATGTCTTTGATCATCAGACCTTCTTCGAGCACCTCCTTTTCCAAATCCTCGATGCGAATCGAGTGCTTGGCAACTTCAATGTTCACATTGTTGAGCTGTTGGGAGAGGCGGTTGAGTTCTGACTGGAGCGCTTGATTTTCCTTTTGCAAATTCATTAACTCAGCCTTCTTCTCTTCCTCGGCTTCATTAAACTTCTCGATCTTCGCCTCAACCGCTGCAATCTCGCCGTCGAGGAGGCCGATTTTTGCTCCGATCTCCGTCAATTGTCGCTCGATTTCCGCGACCAGCGTTGTTTCATTTGATTGTGAACGTGCAAGGGTGATCTCGTTATCAATCTTTGCAACTTCCTCTTCGGTTGCCGTGAGCTGGTTGGTGATGAGCCGTTCTTTTTCGCGCGCTGTCTGTTCGGTGAGGCGCAGCTGGGCGAGGGTCGTGGTAATCTGATTTTTCTGCTCAATCAGCTGCTCAAGTTGCGCTTGCAGATTTTCCAGGTCATGTGCTTGCAGTTTTTTGTGCGCATGGAGTGATTCGACATAGACTGCGAGCTTGGCGCTGATGGCGCGCGCCTGGTTGCGGACATCTTCAATCTGGGAGAGGTCGTTGAGATTCATGAGTGCTTCGAGGAGATGATTTTGCATCTCATGAATTTCATGTAAGTCCTCCTCTTCATCAAATGCCCCAACGTCACTTGCCTTGATAGTCGCAAGTTCATTTTTCACCGTCTGAATACGCTTTTCGACACGTTCAAGCTCCTGATGTTGTTCTTTGACGCGCTGTGATTGCGACTGAGCGTTGAGCTGCGTGCTTTTGAGATCGTCCTTGAGTTCTTTCAGCTCAGCCTGGAGCTCGTCGCGCTTGTTGTTGAGCCAGACGAGGTTTGACTGTCCGCCCTTCTGATATTCAGTATCTTTCTTTGCTTTGATAAGGGCCTCGTCGCGCAGGAGGATATTCTTTTCCTGGATGAGCTGGTTATATTCTTTCTGTAGTTGCTCAAACAGCGATTGTCGCGAGTCTCCGGTGTAGACGGCGTTCATCTGTTGTTGGACGCTCTCGATCTTTTTTTGCAGTTGCGCTACTGCCTTGTCGAGATCAGCTTTGGTTTTGGAGCTGGTATCAACGAGTTGTTGCAGATTGCTCCGTAGGTGGTGGTAGTACTGTGTCTGGATGCCTTTGAGCTCTTGCTCGATCTGCTCGCGCTTCTCAAGCTTGGCAACTTGGCGGCCGAGCGACTTGAGGCGCGGTTCTAATTCTTTGATCGTTAATTCTGTTTGCGCCAAGTTTTCGCGGGTCGCATCAAATTTATTGAGCGTCTGCTGGCGCTTGATCTGATACTGCGTGACGCCGGCAGCTTCTTCGAAAAAGGCTTTACGCTCTTGCAATGACGCAGAGAGAACTGAGTCAGCCATACCCTGTCCGATGACGGCATAGGTGCGCTGACCAAACGACGCTTGGGCGAGCATCATCAAAATGTCTTCACGGCGCACTTTGTTTTTGTTGAGCAAAAATTCTGCCTCGCCGTCACGGAAGACGCGACGTGAGATTTCAATTTCCGTCAGCTCAATGCCGCCTACCTTATCCTCATTGTTAATGCGTAGAGTGACCTCGGCATAGTTCATGCGGTGCTTTTTTGCAGAACCAGAAAAGATCACGTCATCACGTGATTTTCCGCGTAGCTGTTTGGCGCTTGATTCTCCCAGCACCCAGCGAATAGCGTCAGCAATATTTGATTTTCCCGATCCATTGGGCCCGACAATTGCGGTAATACCCTTGTTGTCCGGGTTTGGCTTGGGGAAGGTCAGTACCGTTTTGTTGGCAAATGACTTGAAGCCAATGATCTCGATTTCCTGTAAATACATGATACTATTGCTACTCAAGATGCGTGTAGTATATCATGCTGCGTATATTTGGAATAGAGCCGTAGATATTGACCCTGCGTGCGTATCGTGGTAGATTAAGCAGGCTCAACAGGAGGTGCATGTATGACCGAGCAGATTACCGGTAAGTGTTGGATTATGCGCGCTTCGGGCGTGCCGACGGGGCCGTATGACTCCCCCGAACAGGCCGAGAAAGATATCAAAGAAGGGGACACGATCATTCCGTTCTTTGAGCCGGCAGAAACGCCGGAAGAGCGGCGCAAAAAATTTCAGCGTACGCTCGTTCAGAAAAAAATCCTCTCACCAGAGGAGTTCGTTGCAACATGGGGTGAACAACCCTAGCACATCATCAGTACCTAGTTTTACGAGGTCGAGAAATCGGCCTCTTTTTTATACGAATATACGAATGGATACTAATTATTCGTATCCATTCGTATATTCGCATCCCACTTGACTATTCGCTCTAATACAGTAATATACGAAGTATCATATTTATTATTCTCATTGGTATTTTATGCGATTTATTATCGGAATGATTGCGTTGGCGGCACAGGTGGTACTGGCGCCCATTGCACAGGCAGACCCGGGGCCCCTTGATCAGTATGGTGGACATGAGTGCCGTCATGAATGTGAAGAGCGGTGGGACCTTGCCTATGGCGAGTATCACTATCATGTGATCCAAGAAGAGCCACAGCACTATCGTGGTATTACCACTAAGCCATTAATGGGCTTTTTGGAGCCGGTTGCCGCAGAGCTTGAACAGCCGACGACATTGCTTGAACCCAATGCATTAATTGAAAATCCAGCACTTGATGTCTCGTACTGTATGGATAGTGAGATCTTTGCTCATGGTCTGTACGACCAGGAAGGTAAGGTCCGCGTTCCTCCGGTATGTGAAGCGTTTACCCCAAGCGCACTTGATACAGGATACGCATCATTGCCTGCAGATGAAGGGTTTACGCAGCGCAAGGCATACGTCTTTG
>CAZIQD010000041.1:0-1998 GCA_964541715.1 uncultured Gammaproteobacteria bacterium | reverse complement strand
GGAGTCTTGACGAGAAGGCTCATCATGAGTAGGGTGAGTCTGCTATACTACTGATATGTCTTTATTTAAACTTACAACAGAATATACACCCCAGGGAGACCAGCCAGAGGCGATTAAGCAGTTGGTAGCGGGGTCTAAAAAGTTTCCGCAGCAAACATTGCTGGGGGTGACCGGTTCGGGGAAGACCTTCACGATGGCAAATGTGATAACGCAGCTCGGCAAGCCGACGCTTGTGTTGGCGCACAACAAAACCTTAGCAGCCCAATTGTACGAAGAGCTCAAAGAACTTTTCCCGGAGAATAAAGTTTGTTACTTTATCTCGTTTTATGATTACTATCAGCCGGAATCATACATGCCCTCAACGGATACGTATATCGAAAAAGATATGTCGATCAATGAGCGCATTGAAGAGTATCGACTTGAGGCGATGGTTTCACTGTTGTCACGCCCCGATACAATTGTGGTGGCGTCGGTGTCATGTATTTATCCCCTGGGAAACCCCGAAGACTATCGCATGGAGATTCAAGAGTTGCGTGTCGGGCAGGAAATCCCGCGCGATGAGCTGTTGCGCACCTTGGTGCGTATGGGATTTGAGCGCAATGATACGGAGTTGAAGTCCGGGCGTTTTCGCGTGAAGGGTGATACGATTGATCTGATCCAGGGATTTGGTTATCGCGTTTTACGCATCGAGTTTTTTGGCGATGTCATTGAGTCCATCAAGGAAATTGAGGGCATGAATAATCTCGTGACCGGCAAGCTTGATCGTCTGATCGTGTATCCTCCAACTCCGTACGTTACAACGCAAGCAAAGCGTGATCGCGCATTGGGATTGATCGAGGCTGATCTGGAGAAGCGGTTACCGGAGCTGGGGCAATTGGAGGCCCACCGCCTCAAGACGCGTACACGACATGATATGGAAATGATTCGTGAATTAGGACATTGCAAGGGTATTGAAAATTACTCATTGTATTTTGATGGTCGTCAGTCGGGTGAGCCGCCACATACGTTATTGGACTTTTTTCCGAAAGATTTTCTCATGGTGATTGATGAGTCACATCAGACGTTGTCGCAGGTGGGAGGTATGTACAACGGCGATCGTGCGCGTAAGGCAAACTTGATCGAGCATGGCTTTCGTCTACCGAGTGCGTTTGATAACCGTCCGCTGAAGTTCGAAGAGTTTGAAAAACACATGAACAATGTTGTGTATGTTTCGGCGACCCCCGCAGATTATGAATTGCAACACTCCAAACAAATCGTCGAGCAGTTGATCCGCCCGACAGGGTTGGTGGATCCGGTGATTGAGGTGCGGTCAACTGAGGGGCAGATTGATGACCTGGTGCGTGAAATTAATGCAACCGTTGAGCGCGGTAACCGTGTGTTGATCACGACGCTGACCAAGCGCATGGCGGAGGACTTTACCGACTATCTCTTGCAGCGAGGTATTAAAGTCAACTATCTGCACTCAGAAATTGATACGCTGGAACGCACGCAGATTTTGCATAACTTGCGACGCGGTGAATTTGACGTGCTCGTGGGCATTAACCTGTTGCGCGAAGGATTGGATTTACCCGAAGTTGAGCTGGTTGCCATCATGGATGCGGACAAAGAAGGATTTTTGCGCAACGAACGTTCACTTATACAAACGAGTGGTCGCGCTGCCCGCAATGTGGACGGTCGTGTGATTATGTATGCTGATGTAATGACCGGCTCGATGAAGCGCGCGATTAAAGAGACGGAGCGTCGTCGTAAGAAGCAGTTAGCATACAACAAAGAACATGGCATTACACCAGAGAGTATAAAAAAGAAATTAGCAGCCAAGCCTGAAACGTTTGTTGAAGAAATCAAGAAGTTTGGCATTGCGCAGACGGTGGAAAATATCGGTGAGTTTTTGCGCGAGTTGGAAATTGAGATGGAAGAGGCGGCAGATAACCTCGAATTTGAACGCGCGATTGAGCTGCGCGATGAGATAAGTAAATTGAAGAAGGAGTTTGGGTTGTA
>CAZIQD010000040.1:3799-5853 GCA_964541715.1 uncultured Gammaproteobacteria bacterium | reverse complement strand
CCGAAGCGACGATCGTCGACACGACGCCTCCGCCGGCAGCCAGCAAGGCTTCCGACAAGGCGCCGACTCAGACGCCTCCGCCGGCAGCCTCCAAGGCTCCCGAGAAGGCTGCCGAACCGACGGGGAATCATTCCCGTACCGGTCGGGCTCGTCCTGAGATCGACCGCCAGGTTCGTTGATCGCAGTCCGTTCATTTGTCCACCGCCCCCCTTAGTACCATTTTTTTGGGAACAGGGGGGCACTTTTATTTATACGAATATACGAATTAATTAGCATCCATTCGTATATTCGCATTAGCACTCTTGACAGTCGAGTGCTAAATTCCTATACTACCAATATACCAATAATGCGAATACTACAAATTTGCTTTTATTGAGTATTTTACAAATAAAAAAAGGGGGGGGGTATGAGGACGTCTCAATTAGTGTATCCGCAATTATCATATGTAATTGTGGGAGCATGTTTTGATGCTCATAATAAACTTGGGCAATACGCTCGAGAAAAACAATATGCTGATTTTCTCGAGAAATATTTCAAGGAAAAAGATATTGCATATAATCGTGAATTGATTGTTGGGGAAACCGGGAATAGAGTCGACTTTTTGATTGAAGAGAAAATCATTCTTGAGTTAAAGGCAAAAGAATGTATTTCGCGGGATGATTATTTTCAGATAAAGCGATATTTAGATGCTCTTGATATGCGGTTAGGAATCCTGGTCAATTTCAGGCAAAACTATATTCATCCCAAAAGAGTACTGAGAGGCGATCCTCATGACGAATAAACATTCGTAGATTAGCAGCATTCGTATTATTAGCATATTCGTAGCGCATGAATGAGCGACAGAAGGATATTTTAACCTTTGTGATCAACGAGTACATCCGGTCGGCACAACCGGTGGGTTCGGGTTTGCTGACGGAAAAATCCGGTATGGATCTTTCGGCGGCGACGTTTCGCAACGAACTTGCCGCGTTGGAAGATGAGGGGTTTCTCATGCAGCCGCACACCTCAGCGGGACGCGTGCCGACTGAGAAGGCGTATCAGTACTATGTTGATACGTTGCTTGCCAAGAAATCATACAAGCCAGCGAGTGGCTCTGCGCTCAAGCTGATGATCCAAAAAGATTTGGATGATGACCAGAATCTCAAGCAGGTCGCCAAGCAACTCGTGGAGCACTCCGATCAGGCGGTGATTGTGGCGTTTGATAAAACGAACATTTTCTATACCGGTCTCTCGCACCTTTTTGCCAAGCCGGAATTTTCCGAGCAGTCGCACCTTGTCTCTATCTCACAGGTGGTTGATCAGTTAGACGAAAAGATCGGACAGGTCTTTGATAGCATCAGTGATTTGGAGATCATGGTGGGAAGCCATAATCCCTTTGGCAAGGAATGTTCGTGTATTTTGGGTAAGTACCGTTTGCGAGATAACCGAGAGGGCATCTTTGCCATTTTGGGGCCAATGCGCATGGACTATGAAAAAAACATTCACCTCATCAGTGAGGTGAAGCAGCTCGTTGAGCGCACGATTGATAATTCATAAGAAGAGTATGACGGAGGATAAAGACACACAACAGGAAGAAGTAACCGAAGAAGCAGTGCAGCAGGATGAGCAGGCACAGCAACCACCTGATCCACAGGCACTCGCTGATGAATATTTAGGTGGATGGAAAAAGGCGCTTGCTGACTATGACAATCTGAAAAAAGAAATGGATGGCAAGTCCCGCGAGTGGATTGAGATTGGGATGATGAAGGTTGTGGATGGATTGATCCCGGTGTACAACAACTTCTGCTCCGCTGTTGACCACATCCCCGAAGATCAAAAGAGCGTGCCGTGGGTAACGGGCGTGATGTATATCAAGCAAAATCTCGAGGAACTATTTCGAGAGCTTGGCCTCGAGCAAATCCCCACCGTCGGACAGCAATTTGATGAGAAGTTACACGAAGCATTGTCGATGGAAGACGGCGAAGGAACGAGTGGTGAAATTATCAAACAAGTGTCAGTCGGGTTTACCAAGGACGGCAAAGTCCTGGTCCCGGCGAAAGTAGTAGTAAGAAAAT
>CAZIQD010000040.1:0-3699 GCA_964541715.1 uncultured Gammaproteobacteria bacterium | reverse complement strand
AAAACTATGGCAAAAATTTTAGGAATTGACTTGGGTACGACAAACTCAGCAATGGCGATCATCGAAGGTGGTCAGCCAAAAATTATTGAAAATGCAGAAGGACAGCGAACGACACCCTCGATGATCGCGGTGTCTAAGGGTGGCGAACGATTAGTTGGATTGGCGGCAAAGCGCCAGGGAGTGACCAATCCGCAGAACACACTTTTTTCGATCAAGCGTCTCATTGGGCGCCGCTTTGACGATGCCGAGGTGCAGCGCGATGTGACTACCTTGCCGTATGAGATTAAAAAATCAGGTGATGGCGTTGCCGTCGTGATGGGTGATAAGGAGTACACACCGCAGGAAATTTCGGCAATGGTACTGCAGAAGCTCAAGGCAGATGCAGAAGCGCGTTTAGGCGAGACGATTACCGAGGCGGTGATTACCGTGCCGGCATACTTTGATGACGCACAGCGTCAGGCAACCAAGGATGCGGGTAAGATCGCCGGCCTTGAGGTGAAGCGTATTATCAACGAGCCGACTGCGGCCGCCTTGGCATACGGCTTTGACAAAAAGAAAGATGAGAAGATCGCCGTCTACGACTTGGGTGGCGGTACGTTTGATATTTCTATTCTTGAAGTTTCAAATGACACCGTTGAAGTGATGTCGACGAACGGCGATACGCACTTGGGTGGTGATGACTTTGACAAGGCGATTATTGATTGGATTATCGCCGAGTTCAAAAAAGAAAACGGTTCTGATTTATCAAAAGATAAGTTGGCATTGCAGCGTATTAAAGAGGCAGCAGAAAAGGCAAAGATTGAACTTTCAACCGCGCAAGAAACAGAAATCAACCAGCCGTTTATCACGCAGGGTGCCGATGGTACGCCATTACACATGGTCATTAAATTTACTCGTGCGAAGCTGGAAGAATTGGTAATGGAGCTTGCCAACAAGACGATGGTGCCAGTGCAAAAAGCGTTGGATGACGCAGGATTACAGAAGAGCGATATCAACGAAATTATCATGGTGGGTGGTATGACGCGCATGCCGCTCATCCAAAAGAAGGTTGAGGAATTTTTTGGCAAAAAGCCAAACTCAAGTGTGAACCCCGATGAAGTAGTAGCTCTGGGAGCTGCTGTACAGGCGGGTGTCCTGCAGGGTGATGTGAAAGATGTCCTGCTGCTTGATGTCACGCCATTATCATTGGGTATTGAAACTCTGGGAGGTGTGTGCACCAAGTTAATCGAGCGCAACACGACGATCCCAACGTCAAAGTCACAGGTTTTTTCAACAGCTGCGGACAACCAAAATTCAGTAGAAATTCACGTCCTGCAGGGTGAGCGTGAAATGGCGCAGGACAACAAGACCTTGGGGCGATTTATCCTCTCGGGTATTGCACCGGCACCGCGCGGTGTACCACAGGTGGAAGTTACCTTTGACATTGATGCCAATGGTATTTTGAACGTCTCAGCAAAAGACAAGGGAACCGGCCAGGAGCAAAAGATTACGATTCAAGCATCAACAGGTCTGACAGAAGAGGAAATTCAAAAGATGACCAAAGATGCGGAAGAACATGCCGAAGAGGACAAGAAGAAGAAGGCGTTGATCGAGGCACGCAATAATGCGGATACCTTCATCTACTCAACAGAGAAGACGATGGGTGAACTTGGAGACAAGTTGCCACAAGAACTGAAAGATGAGATGAACGGCAAGCTTGATGAAATTAAAAAGATTAAAGATACGGACGACGCGCAGGCTATCCAAAATGCCGTGAATGGTGCTATGGAAGCCGCACAAAAGATCGGTCAGCACATGTACCAGCAGACCGGTGGCGAAGGATTTGATCCGAATAATCCGGACGCTACTAACAATGCCGGCGATACAGCTGAAGGTAAGGAAAGCGCGACGGAGGCGGAGTACAAAGAAAAGAATGATTAGGGCACACAGATACACTGATTGAAAGAACACAGACACATTGATTAGAATGATAAGGGAGGGGGGATGTACTTACATAGCAACATTACGGAAAAGATTATAGGTGCTTCATATGAAGTCGGGAAGCATTTAGGATATGGGCTCATGGAGGTCGAATATGCCAAGGCCCTGAGTATTGAATTTGCCGAACTGGGGCTGCGTTACGAGATCGAGAAAACGTATGAACTGCTCTATAAGAATTCAAAACTAGCAAATCGTCGCGTCGACTTTATCGTTGAGGATGCCGTTGTCGTGGAACTGAAGGTGAGTGAGTTCATTACGCAGACATATGTTCAGCAAGTAGTGAGTTATCTCAAGGCAACTGGCAAGCGAGTCGGCCTGATCATATGCTTTGCCAAAACCGGCGTTAAAATTAAAAGAGTTATAAAGTGATACTTAACTAATCAGTGAATCCATAAAGTTCATGAGTCAGGACTACTACAAAACTCTGGGAGTCGACAAGAGTGCGTCTCAAGACGAGATTAAAAAAGCGTATCGCAAGCTCGCGCATCAGTACCATCCTGACAAGCAGGGAGGTGATGAGGCAAAGTTCAAGGAAGTGAACGGTGCGTATCAGGTGCTGGGTGATGAGCAGAAGCGCAAGCAGTACGACCAGTTCGGCTCAAACTTTGAGCATATGGGCGGTTTTGGCAATGCAGCGGGATTTGACTGGGGTAATTTTCAGGGTGCGCAGGGTAATGTTGACTTTGGCGATCTGGGCGACATCTTCGGTGATTTTTTTGGCGGATTTCGATCCGGCGGAGGTGCGCGTGCGGCACGGGGTCAGGATATTCAAGTTGATGTGACCATCGCGTTCCGTGAGGCAGCCTTTGGCGTGCGCAAAGAGCTGGAATTATACAAACACGCCTCGTGTGATCACTGTTCGGGAACGGGTGGTGAGCCGGGCGCTGCGGTGAAAACATGTGAAACCTGTAAAGGAGCTGGCTATGAGACCGTCGTGAAGCGCACCATGCTTGGTGCGGTACAGACGCGCTCAGTCTGCTCGCACTGTCAGGGCAAGGGTCAGGTGTACGAGAAAGCATGTACAACCTGCGGCGGTAATGGCATTACGAAGAAAAAAGAAACAGTCATTGTTGAGGTGCCGGCAGGTATTGATGATGGCATGACGCTCAAGCTGGTGGGTAAGGGCGAGGCAGCGCCGCATCAGGGAGCACCTGGTGATCTCTATGTACGTTTGCGTGTGCACGCACATCCGGTGTTGCAACGTGAAGGTGAGCACATCCGATCACTTGAGTACATTCCGTATACACTTGCGACGCTGGGTGGAAGTCTAGATGTCGAGACGATTGATGGGCCGGTGACGGTGAAGATTCCTGCAGGTACGGAGTCGGGGCATACCTTCGTTCTCAAGGGGAAGGGTGCGACACGGTTCCAGCGAGGTGGTCGTGGCGATCACTTGCTCACGGTGCGTGTGGAAGTGCCTTCGAAATTATCACGTGCACAAAAGAAATTATTGGAGGAGTTGCGTGACGAAGGGCTATAAAACAAAAGTATTAAAAAATACCCGCTCAGACCGAGGGGTATTTTTTAGTTGCGATGATTATCAAATGCTGCGTAGATCGCTAGGAGTTGAGCTGCACGAGCGCTTTCTGTCTGCTCGAGTGTTTTCATAAGCAGCTTTGGGTTTTTGTTGGTCAGCGCGAGTTCTACGGAATTGAGCTCCTTGCGGGAGACGGTATTATCAAAGCGCTCAGGATGTTGCAGTAAGTTAAACATAAGGGG
>CAZIQD010000039.1:0-6212 GCA_964541715.1 uncultured Gammaproteobacteria bacterium | reverse complement strand
ACCAGGGTCCTAGGGGGCTCTCCAAGGCGCGGTCATCAAAACACAAGCCGTTATTCATCGTCACGCCTATGTAGGGTAAATCCATGCCTCACTACGCTCGTCATAAGGCTTTACCCGTTCATGGTTGACAAACGTGCACAGCTGCACGTTTTCTGCTACGCAGCACCCATTCACCACTAGCAGTTTTTGGTACTTTTTGCTGCCAAAAAGTACAAAGACTAAGCTTTACGGTATGTCTTTTCTATAACCTTTTTTCTTTGGTACTTTTGACCGACCAAAAGTACCTCAAAAGTCGCTGGGTAGACAAAGTCCTGTGACCAAGTAACATCGTCCTACTGTTTGGTACGGCAGGACGGTTGTCTCCCCAGACCCCTCAGAGGGCTACCTCTACTGGCTTCCTGACGTAAGCCACGATCTGGTTAGTGTTTCAAGTTCAGTAAAGTACGCCAGGGTTTGCCCGACACGGGGTAACTACATGAGAACTTGACAAAATCATCAGAAAGTGCTAAAATACGAATAATTCGATCTTTAACCTAAGACATTTCCGGGAGGGAATAAACATGAACATCCTACGAATTCTACTCGGCGCCCTCTGGTTGCCGATCAAATTCCTGGGATGGATCATCCTGGGAATGCGCAACGCCTTTCGCTGGCTGGGCAAGAAGCTCGGCGTCATCGCTACCCCGACGAAAAACGGGGCGATGAAGGGCCTCGAAGTCACTGTCGGGATCCTCGTCTTCGCGGCGATTATCGGCCTGGGCCTCCTGTTCTATGCAGGCGTCGGGGTCGTTGCCGCCAAGGGTGCACTCACCGTGTGTGAGTTCTTCAACCCTGACTGCCAGCAGTTGCACAAAAAAGCCTGGGCAAACGCCTGGGACAAGAAGGGCTTTACTGGCCCACTGGTGCAGCCGATTGGTATGACATCTTGGCGCCCCGTGTCGGGAAAAGAGCGTGAAGAAATTCTGGCGCTCATTCACGACATCGCGACGGCGCATGAGATTGACCCCAAGCTGGTGGCAACCGTGGTCAAGCACGAAAGTGCCTTTGATCCGCGGGCGGTCAGCCACAAGGGGGCGGTCGGGCTCATGCAGCTCATGCCTGGCACCGCTAAGGATATGGGCGTGCGCGATCCGTATGACCCCTATGAGAATCTGCGCGGTGGCATTCGCTACCTCAAGCAGCAACTCCAGGAGTTCGGTAGCGTCGAGCTTGCGCTCGCCGCCTACAACGCTGGTCCGCATCGGGTAAAACAGTACGGCAATACGATCCCGCCGTACCCCGAGACGCAGACCTACGTGAGCAAAATCACGAGCGAGTATCGCGCGCTGTAGGTCTGCATGCCCACTCAGTTCGGCCCTCATCTCCACTACACCAGGTGGGATGAGGGTCGTTTTTATTTACGGGAATTTCCGGCTCTTGAGGTGCCGGAGCGTCTACCGGCACCTCAAGAGCCGGATATAAAAATCCCGCCCATACGTATGCAACGTAGGGCGGGGAAGGAGGGTTAGAGCAATGCAGCCGTTTGCTTGAGCATCTCTCTCGGATGCATTTGTCCGTTAAACGGCTTGCCGATTTGGCGAATCACCTGGCGCAGATTGGTGAGTACTTTGTCGCGGACACGGAAGCGGAAACCCGCGTCCGAAATCTGCTTCATGTGGTTGCTTGCCACGATGAGATGCTTACGCGCCTCGTCGGCAATTGCTGCCGGGTAGATGTTACGCGTGCCTACCTCGAGTTCTGCTGCACTGAGCAGCATGATGGCAGCAAACAGCTCCTGACTGATCAGCTTGAGGCGCGCCGCGTGATGCAGCTTCTTGAGCAAGGCAAGCGTTGCCACCGTGTCTTCGCGCCGTACCACGACGCGCAGTTCGTTGAGATCAGCGAGCGTGTGACGAATCCAGGCATCAAAGGGTTTGAGATACTGCCAGCGCTCGAAGTACTGGATGTACTGCTTGAGCTGACTGTTCAGCAAGCCCCAGCTGCTCGATTCGCCGGCAGTCAGTTGCATTTGATGCGACTCGATGCGGCCGATCAGCTTGCGCACGGCGCGAAAAAACTCATCGATGAGCTGCTCGGTCGCAAGCAGGCGCTGCGCAAAGACGTTCTGCCAGAGCTGAATGTTTTCCAGCCGCTCGCGCAGTCGTTCGTACGCCGTGGCCGTATGACACATGAGGACGCCGATATTGAAACGGCCCCGTGAATCCACAAACATCATGACATACGACAGCTGTTCCTGCGCTTCACGCAATCCGTCGCTTGTCGCACGATCAATACCGCTGATGATGCGATCGACGAGCGTGTCGATGTGCTTGAGCTGCGGTTGCGGATCGGCCCGGTTGAGTGTGGTGAACGTCGCGTTCACCTCATGCGCCAACGTCTCCAGCTCTTCCAGATAGAACATACGCATCGTGCCGTGGCGCATGACATGCTTGAGCTTGCGTTGGTAGGCGATGAGCCCCTGCTCGTGCGTCACGTAGACGATATCAGCCTGCGTGTAGCGGGCGTGTGAACGTTGATGTGGGGTGAAACCCTTGCCGTGGGCGTCCCAGCTGACTTCATACAGCATGCCGCTGTGGTCATACAGCAGGTAAGGATAGCGTCCCTTGGACAAGAGGGGCCACGCCTTGACGAAGCGCCCCTGAACCGTGATGGTCTGTACCCGCGCTCGGCGGGGATGAACAATACGAGGCATTGGCAGTCTCCCGGAAAAATGTACAGTCAATAGCACACTATACGTCAAAGAGGGGGAAAGTCAAGTGAATGTCGTTAGCGAGGCTATATTTCGCATTGTCTTTGCGATTAAAGATGCTCCGTCATTCTGAGCGCCTGCCCCGCTGAGCGGGGCTTTGCGCGAGGAAACTCCGGAGCATCTTCTCTGATCCAAAGCCGAAGTTCCCTCAGGCGAAGCCTTCAGGATGACGGCTTTGGGTAGCTTTTAGCATGGGCCACTTATTTGTTATTGAGAATATGACCATGATTGACAGGCGGGGGGAGGGCGCATATAATAGGAATACTTATCAATAAACAAAATTCCATGGCACTCGAATTAACGAAAGAGAATTTTGAGAGCGAAGTACTTAAGTCACCGGTACCCGTCTTAGTCGATTTTTGGGCGGAATGGTGTGGTCCTTGTCGCGTGATGTCGCCGATTATGGAAGAGATCAGCGCTGAAGTTGATGCGTCAAAATTCAAAGTAGCAAAATTAAACGTTGATCAGGCAGGTGAAATTGCTCAGCAGTACGGCATTATGTCGATCCCTGCGTTTAAAGTGTTTCAAAACGGCCAGGTTGTCACGGAGTTCGTTGGGTCACGCAGCAAGGAGGATGTACAGGAGCTGCTCGCGGACTTTATTCAATAATATCAATTGCAAACTACCACGCTCTGCGCGGTAGTTTTTGTTTGTGGTCAAGGAGATTTCTCGACCAAAGGTCTCGAAATGACGGCAGGAGGTATTGTTTTGTGTGGCTTGATTTTACGCATGCAGTAGCATACAATACAGCAATACGATTCACGTAAGCCTCTCTTTATGGAAAACGAAGTAAAAGTCTGGGATTTAATCATTATTGGTGCCGGTCCTGCCGGGCTGACAGCAGCATTGTATGCAGGTCGCCGGAGTTTGGATACCTTGGTACTCACTAAGGATGTGGGTGGACAGGCAGCGACAACACATGAAATTGAAAACTACCCCGGGTTTGAGACGATTGATGGACCGACATTGGCGACGAAGTTTCATAAGCACGTGGAAAAATTCGGCGCGCAATTTAAATTTCACGAAGTAAAAAAGATTGAGCAGGACGAGGCAACCAAAACGTATCGCGTGCACACTTCGAAAGAAATCTACGAGAGTCACGCTGTTGTGTTGGCGTTTGGGTTGGAGCACCGTAAGCTTGGCATTCCCGGCGAAAAAGAATTTTACGGTAAAGGCATTACCTATTGTGCGACGTGCGATGGCCCCTTTTTCAAGGGTAAGGAAATTTGTGTTGTTGGCGGTGGTAATTCGGCACTTGACGCGATTGACTACATGTCAAAGTTAGCGACAAAGGTACATGCCTATGTGCGCGGCGACAAGTTTAAGGGAGAGGACATCCTCATCTCCAATGTTGAGCGTTTGGAAAATGTTGAAATTCATTACAACACCGAAATTACCGAAGTTGTGGGTGAGCAGTTCGTCACGGGCGTGAAGTTGCTGAACAACAAGACGCAGGAGGCAGGCGAGCAGGCACTGCAGGGTGTGTTCGTGGAGATTGGGTATCAACCAAACACGGCGTTGTACGGCGACTTAGTTGAGATGACGGAACAGGGGGCAATTAAAGTGAATGATCTCGCGGAAACATCACGACCAGGATTTTTCGCCGCCGGTGATATCACGACGATTCCATACAAACAGATCATTACCTCAGGCGGCCAAGGATGTACTGCAGCGCTGACCGCGTATACCTACATTCAAAAGAAGAAAGGTGGTGATGGTACGTTGCGAGCGGATTGGACGAAGAAATAGGTTTAAAGGTTAAGGTTGAAGATTTCCGCCGGAGGCGGATCCGCCTTTGGCGGAAAAGGTTAAAGATTAAGACCGGGCAACGTACACTTAACGCTCTATCACACATGCAATTCTCTCAAAGAATTACGAACACCCCAAGTTCTCCCATCCGCAAGTTTGCGCCGTATGAAGAAGCGGCAAAGGCGCGCGGTGTTGAGATTTTTAAGCTGAATATCGGTCAGCCTGATTTGCATACGCCCAAGCCGATTCGCAAAGCATTCAAGAAATTTGGCGCTGACATTGTATTGTACGCGCCCTCAGCCGGCTTGCCGGAGACAATTGATGCATGGCGTTCATACTATCATTCACACGGACATTATATTGATCGTGATGAACTGATTGTGACATCCGGTGGATCAGAAGCCTTGCTCTTTGCTCTTATGGCAACGTGCGATCCGGGTGACGAAGTCATTGTCTTTGAGCCGTTTTACACCAACTTTGCGGGCTTTGCGGCGATGAGTAATGTGACGTTGGTGCCCGTCACGTTGTCGATTGATAATAACTTTGCCTTGCCGCTGGTTGAGGCAGTGACCGCGGCACTCACCGATAAGACAAAGGCGATTATTCTCAACAATCCCAATAACCCCACAGGAACGGTGTATACGAAGCAACAGGTGCAGGATATCGTGAATGTTGCGTACAAAAAAAACCTTTTTATTATTTCCGATGAGGTCTATCGCGAATTTATTTTTGATGATTCGCGTCACGTCTCAATTCTTGATTTCCCCGAAGTTACCGATCGCAGCATCGTGATCGACTCAGTCTCCAAGCGATTTAACCATTGTGGTGGGCGCGTTGGCTGCCTGGTCTCAAAAAACAAAGAGCTGATCGCGCAGATTATGAAATTCGCGCAGGCGCGCCTTTCAGTGCCGACGCTTGAGCAGTTATCAGTAATTCCGCTGCTCACCAAGCCGCGTGAATATACCGATTCGGTGAAAGAAGAGTATAAGAAGCGCCGCGATATTGTGATGAAGGGATTGGCTGCTATGGATGGCGTTGTCTTCAGTCAGCCGCAAGGGTCGTTTTATACCATTGCGACCTTGCCGATCGCGGATGCGGAAGATTTTGTAAAATTTTTACTCAATGATTTCTCAGACAACAATCAAACCGTCATGGTCTCGCCGGCACAAGGTTTTTATATCACGCCCAATGTCGGCAAACAGCAAATCCGCATCGCCTATGTCTTGGACGAGCCGGAATTGGAGCGCGCGATGGAGCTGCTGAAGCTCGGTCTCGAGCAATATCGACGTCGTCATAATTTAAGATAAGCAGCATACATGAATCTCAAAGAACGAGCATTAGAATATCATCGCAAAACAACAGGAAAGATCGAAACGCGCATTAAGTCTCGCGTGCGTAACCGCAAGGATCTCGCATTGGCATACACGCCGGGCGTGGGAGAGGTGTCCAAAGCAGTTGCGAATAATGAGGTGTCGGTGAACGAGGTCACGAATCGTCGCAACACCGTTGCCGTCGTGTCTGATGGCTCAGCAGTGCTGGGATTGGGCAACATTGGACCTGAAGGAGCGATGCCGGTGATGGAAGGGAAGGCGTTGTTGTTCAAGCAGTTTGCCAATGTTGATGCCGTGCCGATTTGTCTGGCGACACAAGATGTCGAAGAAATTATCGCGATTGTAAAAAACTTGGAGCCATCGTTTGGCGGAATTAATTTGGA
>CAZIQD010000038.1:4305-6466 GCA_964541715.1 uncultured Gammaproteobacteria bacterium | reverse complement strand
TGGTTTGGCCTCTCATGTTGCAAACCCCTATGCCTTCGGCATGACAGGGTTTGCCCGACATAGTTGAATTTTAATAGTAAAACTCTCTTCCCCCATCAACCATTAACCATACTCCATCAACCAAAAAACCGCGCTGAGCGCGGTTTTTTTATTTCAACTTCACTGCCTTTTCAATTTCCTGATATGCTTCGATAATGTCTCCTACCTGTACATCGGATGATCCTTTGTACTGAATACCGCATTCATTTCCTTCGACAACTTCATTCACTTCCATTTTTCCTGCCTGCAGTCCGATGATAGTTCCTTTTTCGTACAACGTACCATCACGATACACATCAACTCGCGCACCCTTCATCATCATGCCTTCAAGGACACGTCCTCCAAAGACCATCGTATTCTTTTCTACACTGAAGACAGCAAGCACTTCCAGTTTACCAAGCGTCTTTTTAATCACATCTGGCTTGATCAACGCCTCGAGCTTGGCTCGCACGTCGTCAATGAGGTTATAAATAATTGTATACTCTTGAATTTTGATATCGCGCTCATTAGACAACGTCTGTGCTGTCGGATGCGGCTTCACATGAAAAGCGAGTACCATTGCACCTTCTTCAGCTGCCGTCGTGATATCCGTATCGGTAATATTACCTAATCCTTTTTTCAAAATTTTTACCTTCGCCTTTTCTGTCGCAAGTTTTTCCAGTGATTCGATAATCACTTCCAACGAACCGAGCGTGTCAGCCTTCACCACAACCTTAAGCGTCTGTACCGCCTCTTCACCCTCTTCATCAGACGACGATGGGCGTGACTTTTGTACGACTGACGTATCTCGATTGGTCTCTCCAATTCTTGCCTTCTTGGCCTGGCGCGATACCTCGCCTTGCGGCACCTCCATGAGGTCACCCACTGCCGGCGCATATTTAAAACCAAATACCTTGACCGGCGCTGACGGCCCTGCCTGTTGCACCTCGGCTCCTGTGTAATCAATCAATGCTCGCACCTTGCCGTACAACGCATCATTAATCATCATCTGATCACCCATGTGCAATGTTCCTGACTGCACCAAAATAGTCGCAACCGGTCCAACCGATTTCTCGACATGTGCCTCAATCACCGTACCCGCAGCGGTCTTGTCGGGGTTTGCGACGATTTTTTCCTGCTCCATATCAGCCACCAGCAAGATGGTATCAAGGAGCTTATCAATATTAATATTTTCTTTTGCCGAAATTTCCTGCACGATCGTTGAGCCACCCCACTCTTCGGGTGCCAAATTTTCCTGCGCCAAATCCTGCTTCACACGCTCAACATTGGCGTCCGGCTTGTCAATCTTGTTGATTGCTACAACCATCGGCAACTTCGCGTCGCGGATAATCTTAATAGCTTCTTTGGTCTGCGGCTTAATAGAATCATCAGCGGCAACCACCAAAACAGCGATGTCAGCAATTTTCGCACCACGCGAACGCATCGCCGTAAAGGCCTCATGTCCTGGCGTATCGATAAAGGTAATTTTCTTGCCGTTGCGTTCCGCCTGGTAGGCACCAATGTGCTGGGTAATACCACCTGACTCACCTTCAATGACGTTACTTTCACGAATCGTGTCCAAGAGCTTTGTCTTACCATGATCAACGTGCCCCATGATGACAATAACCGGCGCACGTAAAACTTTATGCAAATCTCCTTCAAAATGGGCTTTGAGCTTCTCATCCTGACGCTCCTGCATTGCCTCACCTTCTTCGCCGCCTCTCACCAATGTAATACCAAATTCGTCGGCAATAATCGTCGCTGTATCAAAATCAATACGCTCGTTGAGCGTTGCCATGACACCATTTTTCATCAGTGTCTTAATGACTTCGGCAACAGGGATATTAATAAGAGCTGCAAAATCACGCACCGTGACCACGCCAGGAATCACCACCTCCTCCTGCATCTGCTTGCGCATCTCGCGCTCACGATCCTTGCGCTCTTGCTCAGCCTGGCGCTTGCGGAAATCAAGCTCCTTTTGGATTTTGGGCCATGCCCGCATAATCTTTTGCGCGATCTTGTCGTCAATCTTGATGGCACGCTTACCAATATCAAAACCAAACTCCGGCAGGATCTCCAAGAGTTCTTCCGCGCTGTTCACGCCTCGTAATTGTCGGGCTAGTTCGCTAACGTTCATGGGGGG
>CAZIQD010000038.1:2553-4205 GCA_964541715.1 uncultured Gammaproteobacteria bacterium | reverse complement strand
CTAATATTACAACATTTTCTCATTCTGGTCAACATTTACGACTCATATTGACGATTACACTCATTCCTGATACTGTATAAGTATTCCTTTTAACTACTAATCGCAAAGAGATTAGCGTATCGACGCCACCGTTTGTGAAGCTCTGATTGTCGTGCGTATTCCGAATGTTTCCCGGACGCCCTCTTGTGTACAACCCCATGAATCTCAATTTTTCCGTAACTCATTGTGTTTCACACTCGACGACCCTTCATGCTTTCTAGGTAATCACCTAGCAGTGGCTTTTTGTTGATCGCTCATTCTCTTTGCGGAGAAAATATACCTATGTTGACTACCATCGCACTTATGGTGCTTGGTCTCGTAGTCGGTCTTGTCACCGGCTATTTTGTGCGTAAAGCACTGGGGGCCAAGAGCATCGAAGGAGCTGAAGCAAAGGCAGAACAAATCCTTGCTGACGCCAAGAACAAAGAAAAAGCCCTTCTTTTGGAGGCACAGGAAAAGGCCCTCAAGGCACTTGAAGACGCTAAATCAGAAATTCGCGAACAACGTGAAGAAGTCCGCCAGGCACAGCAACGCCTGGAGTCACGTGAATCGAAGTTCGACCAAAAACTGCTTGAGCTCGAAGATAAGCAGCAAAAACTGACCGATAAAATCAAAGAGGCTGAGGAGCAGAAAGAAAAGCTCACTGAACTCAAAGAAGAACAGATCAAAAAACTCGAGACCATCGCCGGCTTTACCCGCGACAAGGCAGAGGAAGTATTGCTCAAACACGCGGAGAAAATTTATAAAGACTCCCTTGAGTCGCGCATGCGCAAACTGGAGCAGGAGAACGCGCTAGAAATCGAGAAGCGCGCCAAAGACAAGCTGGCACAAGTTGTCTCGCGCGTTGCCGTCTCGCACGCTTCTGAAGTCACGACGACTGCTGTAGAATTGCCGAACGACGAGATGAAAGGACGCCTCATCGGAAAGGAAGGACGCAACATCCGTGCCATCGAGCACCTCACTGGCTGTGAACTCGTCATCGATGATACACCAAACCTAATCACGATCTCCAGCTTCTCACCGATTCGCCGCCACGTCACGAAACGCGCCATTGAGGCATTGCTTGCTGATGGACGTATTCAACCGGCACGTATCGAGGAAGCAATTGACCAAGCGAAGAAAAACATCGCCCTTGAAATCAAGAAGTCTGGTGAAGATGCATTGTATGAAGCAGGTATCGCGTCGGGAATTGACCCTAAACTGGTACAGTTACTTGGACGCATGCGCTTCCGTACTTCATATGGACAAAATGTCTTGAATCACTCAGTCGAAGTATCACTCATTGCTGCAGCGCTTGCCGAAGAACTTGGTGCTGACGTGAATGTCTGCCGTATCGGAGGATTGTTCCACGACATCGGTAAAGCCGTGGATCATGAAATCAAAGGAAGTCATCCTGAGATCGGCTATGACATCATGAAGAAATTTGGCCTCTCTCAAGAGATCGCCTACCTCTCGATTGCGCATCACGAAGACAATCCGGCGACGATCGAGGGCCACATCTGTAAAGTTGCTGACGCCATCTCAGGTGGTCGTCCGGGCGCACGTAAAGATAGTTTGCAGAACTATATTCAGCGCTTGCAGGAACTTGAGGCTGTTGCCACGAGCTTTGAAGG
>CAZIQD010000038.1:0-2453 GCA_964541715.1 uncultured Gammaproteobacteria bacterium | reverse complement strand
TATGAGCAAACATCATCTGACATTCTTAATCTTTGGCGACCTGTTCGGCAAAGTGGGGCGCGCGCTCATGACTCAGCACTGCGCACGTTTACAGAAAAAATATAAACCCGACTTCACCATTGCCAACTCAGAAAATCTCACACACGGCAGCGGCATCTCAAACACGACGATCAATGAGATGATGGACGCGGGTATCGATTTTTTCACGGGCGGCAATCACAGTCTGGATAATCACAATGGTCAGCAGACACTTGCGATTCCCGGTATTCCCGTTATCCGCCCAGCAAATATTGCCAAGAGCGCTCCCGGTGATGGCTATCGACTCGTGCAGGTGAACGGACACAACGTCCTTATTATCAATCTGCTGGGTACGCTCTTCATGCCCAAATCCTACGCCAACCCTTTTGCGATGATTGATACGATCTTGGAGGCGTTTCGTGATATTGAGCTGGCGGCAGTCATCCTTGATTTTCACGCAGAGACGACGGCAGAAAAAATGGCCATGGGAATGCATCTGGACGGGAAGGTTTCACTCGTCTTTGGCACGCACACGCATGTCCCCACCGCCGACGAACGCATTCTTGAGGGCGGCACCGGATACATAACTGATATCGGGTTTAACGGACCGCTGCACTCAGTCATCGGGCTCAACCCACAATCAACGATTCACAATTTCACGCATACAACCAAGCAAAAGAATCGTATCGTTGAATCAGGTCCCGGCATGCTCAACGCGATCCTGGTCACCATTGATAGCCGCACGCGCGCATGTACCGACATCACACGCATCACCGAATACCATAACCTTTCATAAATAACCATAGTCGTATGAATATTAACAAAGCAACGCTCATCAATGACGTAGCGCACGCAACGGGATCAGCAAAGCCTGCTGTCGAGACACTCGTCAATGCCCTTTTTGACTACATCACCGGCGAAATGGCAAAAGGTAACACCGTAACGCTCGCTGGGTTTGGTACCTTTAGCCCGCGAGAACGCCACGCGCGCATGGGCGTCAATCCGCTGAATCCAAAAGAGAAGATTCATATGCCCGCAACCATCGTGCCAAAATTCAAAGCAGGTAAGACGCTCAAAGATGCATTGAAAATGACCGCACAGCAACCAGCAGCTCCAATAGCTGAGCCTGAAGAACCGGCAGCGCAGTAAAAAACACAATAAAAGATAAAAAGTAAAAGGTGAAATAATCGAAATTCACCTTTTTCTTTTTACCTTGTATAACCGCCTTCCGGCTCTTGAGGTGCCGGTAGACGCTCCGGCACCTCAAGAGCCGGAAATTACCGGAAATTAAAAAATCCCCCCGTTCCCACACATCCTGCGTGGTACTAAGGGGGTGGCCATTTGGCCGACTGTACTGTTTAAGCGGTGTGTCGCACCGCTTCGTCGCCCTCGACACGACTGGCGCGAACCAGCTCGAGGATGCGGTCAACGCTGGCTTCAAAGCCGATGGGCTCGCCTTCGCCGATGCGAATCATAAGCTCATCGATCTCCATAGCCAGCTCTTTGAGCTTGCCAACCAGCGTCGCACGCAGCCCCTCGATGAGTTGCGGCGTGAGATACTGGTCCATATCGGCGTCCCAGTCCGTCTTGAGTGGCCCATTGGGCAACTCACGACAGATGATGACCGTCCGCTCATGCGGATCCTTGACCTCACGGTCAAGGCGATGCAACAGCGCCGAACGCTCATCACTCGTCGTGCCCTTGCCCAGCCATACCGCACATTCGCGGTCAATCTGAGCAAGTGCCTCGTCGATGGGTTGCGCACCCATGACGCGCTGGAATATCGGCATGGGCCGATTACCGAGCTGACGCAACGAGAAGTGTAGCTTGTTCAGCTGCTCGTTGGTAAACCGATCAAGTGTGTCGCACTCGATGATCTCCATCGTCTCGTCAATCGCACAGGCAATCTTTCGATAGACGACCTCCAAGACGCTGCGGTTGGTCTGCCACATGTTGCGTGACAGCCGCTCGATGGGCTGACCCTCGAACGCGCCGGCATCGGGAAGGGTCAAGAACCGCTCCCAGGCCAGCCCCGCGCAGCGCGGGCAGAACTGCTCCCCCCACCGACGAATCTCGGGAAAGGCATGCGCCGCCGCATCGCTCCAAACGTACAGAGTGGCACGCGTGAGGTTGTTCACCTTCACACGCACACCCTGCTCCTGGATGATCGTCCAGAAGCGCTCCGTCTGACGAAGCGACGCCGTGACCGGTTTTTCGACCGTACGACACCCCTGATCGTACATGCACGTCAAGCGCATGTTCTTCAGGGACGGATGCAACTCGATGAGCGCATCCGACTCGTCACGGTGCTCTTGGTGCGCGGTGGCGAACTGCACATGCAGCTCCTCGCCACGCGCCATACCGGCCGCTCTGAGCTCTTCGCTTACCTCGACGCCGTCATCCGTAAGGATTTCGACATCGGGGAAGCGCTTGTC
>CAZIQD010000037.1:0-6679 GCA_964541715.1 uncultured Gammaproteobacteria bacterium | reverse complement strand
TATTATCCCGCGACGCGGAAGACTTCATCGAGTGTGGTGATGGCATCCATTGCCTTGAAGACACCGTCTTGCTGCATGGTAATCATGCCGAACTTTTTGGCGGTTGCTGCCATATCATAAGCTGAGACATTGCCCGAGAGAATCATCTGCTCGAACTCGGCGTTCATCGTGAAGATTTCATAGATACCAGTACGTCCTTTGTAGCCGATATGCTGACATTCTTCACAACCGCCACCACGTAACCACTGTACTTTGGAAAGATCGGTGTCGTGGCCACTGTTTTCCGGTAACTCGTCAATGATACGTTGCGCTTTCTCGAGCATTGCCGGCTCGGGTGTGTAGGGAACCTTGCAGGAGTCGCAGATACGGCGCACGAGACGCTGACCGATGATGGCGTTGAGTGCCGGTGCGAGTAAGTACGGTTGCACGCCCATTGAGAGGAAGCGTGGAACGGCACCTGCCGCATCGTTGGTATGAATCGTTGAAATAACCTTATGTCCGGTGAGTGACGCTTCGATGGCAACTTCAGCAGTTTCCGTGTCGCGCAACTCTCCCACCATGATAATATCCGGATCTTGACGCATGAGTGAGCGTAACCCATCGGCAAATGAATAGCCTTTAGAATGGTCAATCTGTGATTGCGCAATGCCGGGGAGTTTGTATTCAATCGGATCTTCGAGTGTAATAATCTTGGTCTTGCCGTCATTGAGCTTGTTGAGCATGGCATACAGCGTCGTCGTCTTACCCGAACCGGTTGGACCGGTGGTGACGACCATACCCGTGGTCTTCTCAATAGCAGCGGCAAGGCGTTCATATGAGTTGCCGTGAATACCCAAATCGTCAAAGCCAAGGCTCGCCACACTTGATTTGAGCAGACGCATCACGATGGATTCACCAAACGCCGTGGGTAAGGCTGAGACACGTAGATCGAGCTTGTCGTCAGCGCCCAGATAAATGGTAATGCGGCCATCCTGTGGCTTTTCGGTGACGTTAATCTTAAGTCCAGCGATTGTTTTGATGCGCGAATCAAGACGCTTCCAAACCTCCTTATCCATCTTGCCCACCTGATGCATCACGCCGTCCACGCGGTAGCGCAGCACAACAAACTTTTCTTCTGCTTCAATATGAATATCCGATGAGCCTGCCTCAAGTGCGCCGGCAATAATCATCGCGACCATGTTGGTCATATTTTTCTCGATGTTGAGTCGGGCATTCAGATTGCCGAAGTTTGAGACTAGAGGCTTGAGCTTCTCGAGCTGTTCACCAGTAATTTCTACGCCGTACTTAAACTCTTTAATTTCAGGGAGGCGATCATAGTTTTTAAAGGCCGTGTCAAAGCTGTGTTGTGAGATAAGGTAAATCTGCCCGTTGCCGTCAACGGTATGTTCTTGAATCACCTGAGCAAGCAACTCCTTTGTTTTTTCATTAGGATCAAGAGCCCCAATACGGATTTCTTTTTCGTTATTAAAAAAGCAGAGTGCCTTGAGTTCCTCAGCAGTTTTTTTGGGAACTGATGAGAGAGCAAAATCAGAGATAGGGAAAGAGGCAAGATCAATGTAGGGATATCCGGCGGCGTTTGCCCGTGCTTCAGCTTCGCGCTCCAATGCTTTGAGTTGGAGTTCGGTCATCTTCTTTTCAAAGCGCTCAGTTACCTCTTCGGTTGCAATATCAGGAGTACCTTCAACGGCAGAACTCAAAACGGCCTCACCCCCTGTTGTTGGTGCGGTTTTATTCTTTGATTCAGCGAGTAGCTGGTCGATTCCTTTCAGCTCGTTATCATCTGTCATGCCTGTATTGTAGCACATTTCTATGACGCACAACAAAAAGAGAAATACAAACAAAACCGTCCCCCGATATATTCGAAGGACGATTGGTTACGAAGACTTTTTTGTGCGTGATGAGCGTGTGCCGGTCGATTTTTTTACGGTCGATTTTTTGGCCGTAGATTGCTTGCGAGTTGTTGATTTCTTCGGCGCAGCTTTCTTCACAGCAGGTTTCTTGGGAGTGCGTTTTCGTGGAGTTTGCTGAAGCTTTGGTTCCTGGACGAAGACGCGCGCTAGCTCTCGTTCCATCTCTTCTGCGTACTTACGTTGGAGTTCTTCTTTGATCTCAGTGAGGTGGGGGAATTTTTCAGCAAGGCTCTTTTGCGTTGTGGCGACTGCTTTCTTGACTCGGGGTTGAGCGTCCTTTACTATCTCTTTCGTATCGCGCTGGGCAGTTGTAGCAACTGCTTTGAGTGTTGGGAGGAGTGACTCTTTTTCTTCTTTGATAATCTTCTTGAGATCTTGTTCGATGCGCGCGAGTTGAGGATTGTCTTCATAGGCATGATGCGCTTTTTCAACAAGGCGTTGTAGCGCGGGGACGGCCTCTTCGATCTTGCGTTCAACAGTGGTCATGACAACCTCGGCTGAGGTATTGGTTGTCTTCGCGAGCTGTGCTACCGCACGTTTCTCCATAGGAGTCAGGTTGAGTGCCCGATGTACGTTTGCAATCATGCGCCGCACCTTGCTCGAGAGCTCCCGCGAGGTCAGCTGGTCAAAGAGAATGGTCGTGGTGCCGATATAGAAGGCATTGTACCAACCGTTCAGGAAGAAGTAGGACATAACGGCGATAATGACAGCAAGTGCCAGGAGGAGTGCGAAGAGCGTGGTTTGCTGGATGATGAGGAAGGCTCCGATAAAGAAGGCGAGCGGGATAAAGATGAGTGAGGCAATCAAGAGGGTGACGATGAGTGCCCCGAGGTAGGCGAGGAGCAGGGTCCCCATGATTTCAACAGTGATCAGGAAGTTGTTCGTCAGTAAGATCCATCCACGACGCACCGCGTCAAAGAGCTCGCGATCGTAGAGTACAATGTAGAGAGTGACATAGAGCGTGAGGATAGCAAGGAGGAGTGCAAGCGGGAAGAAGAGGAGGACGAAGAGAGAGAGGCCGGTAGCCAGTGCAGTCGTGTTGTTGACGGCAAGCGCAATGATGACGGGAGCTGTGGTGATGATGAGCACAACACCATAGAGTAGTTTTGAGATAAGTGATACCGCTAAAACATTGGGGAAGTAGTGGTGTGCGTTGGGCAATGCGCGCTCAATGCGAATTGGTGAACCCTTATAGAGCTTGTGTGTTTTTTGGATGAGTGCGATGTGCGCAAGGGTGGTGATGTAAATAAGGAAAAAGACGAGTGCAAATCCGCCGATGAGCGCAGCAAGCGGATATTCCAGTGAGAGTGAGAAGCGTTCAAAAAAACCAAAAACAAGATCAAACGACTGACCTTGGTAGAGCTGTGACACATCACCGACAAAGTTCTGTGATCTGATGACGGTTAAGATGTTATTGATCGTCCCCTCAAAGATGCCCGAGGTAATACCCAGTGACGCCAAAAAACCAAGCACCCATAGGTATGGATGTGAGAGCGAGAGTGAGAGCGCCTTACCAAGTGAAGCGCGATAGAGACGAGCCGTTTTGTTTTTGTTCATTTCCCCCTACGAGTTATCTAATGTCTTTAGTATACACTATTTTAACGTGAGATAAAAGAAAAACTGCCGCATGGTCAGATCAGCAGTGATCGCATGCGGCAGTTTTCATTATTTTGTAGGCTTTGGTCCGACGAGCTTTTCGAATTCTTCTTTCTCAACAGTTTCTTTTTCCATGAGGACAGCGACAACCGCTTCCATCTTGTCTTTGTTTTCGGTAATGATGCGGTCAGCGGTTTTACGCGCTTCTTTCACCATCTTTTCGATCTCTTCGTCAATGGTCTCGGCGATACGTTCAGAGTAGTCGCGTGCATGTGCAAGATCTTTGCCCAAGAAGACCATGTCGTTGCGTTCACCAAAGGTTCGTGGGCCGAGGCGCTCGTTCATACCATACTCCATGACCATTGCCTTGGCGAGCTCAGTCGCTTTGCGCAGGTCGCTTGAAGGACCGGTTGAGATGTCGCCAAAGAAGATTTCTTCGGCAGACTGTCCTCCCAAGATCATGGCAAGGTCCTCGATGAACTCTTGGCGGTAGTGGAGCGACTTATCCTCCATTGGGAGCTTCAGTGTATAACCACCGGCGCGTCCACGGGAGATGATTGAGACTTTGTGAACCGGGTCAGTGTGTGGCAGCATGTGCGCGACGACAGCGTGCCCTGCTTCGTGATATGCCGTCACCTTCTTTTCTTTTTCACTCATGATGTGTGACTTGCGTTCCGGTCCGAGCAATACCTTTTCGATACTGTCCAAGATGGTGAGCTGATCGATCTGTTTCTTGTTTTTACGTGCTGTCGCGATGGCTGCTTCATTGAGCAAGTTTGCCAGATCAGCTCCCGAGAAGCCTGGCGTGCGTTGTGCGACTGCTTGCAGGTTTGCATCCTTGGCGAGTGGTTTGTCTTTGGCGTGCACCTTGAGGATTGATTCGCGATCCTTGATGTCAGGCATGTCGATGACAACGCGGCGATCGAAGCGACCTGGTCGTAAGAGTGCCGGATCCAAGACATCAGGACGGTTCGTTGCGGCAATGACGATGACGTTGGTCTTTGACTCCATACCGTCCATCTCCACGAGAATTTGGTTGAGCGTCTGTTCGCGTTCGTCGTGTGATCCGCCTAGGCCGGCACCACGCTGGCGTCCGACGGCGTCAATTTCATCGATAAAGATGATGCATGGTGATGCCTTCTTTGCTTTTTTGAAGAGGTCGCGGACGCGTGATGCACCCACACCCACAAACATTTCAACGAACTCAGAACCCGAGATTGAGAAGAACGGCACACCCGCTTCGCCAGCAACGGCTTTTGCCATCAAGGTCTTACCGGTACCTGGTTGTCCCATGAGCAAGACGCCTTTGGGGATTTTTGCACCGAGGTTGGTGAACTTTTGTGGGCTTTTCAAAAACTCAACGATTTCGAGTAGCTCTTCTTTTGCCTCTTTGTTACCTTCGACATCTTTAAAGGTGACTTTGTTGCTTGCATTTTGATTGAATTGGCGTGCTTGCGTTTGACCAAAGCTCATTGCCTTATTGTTGGCCCCTTGTACCTGGCGCAAGAAGAAGTAGACAATGAAGATGAGGAAGATAAATGGCAGGATAAACGGTAACCACTCGGCGAGCGTCGAGCCAAACCCCTTGTCAGTATCAACTGAGATCTCAACGCTTTGGAGTTGCTCGGAGCTGACACCAAAGTTGGTGAGTAATTCAGAGATAGACTCTGACGCTTCTTTTGTGGTGGTCTGTTGGCGTTCATCTGACGTGACGATGTTGAGCTGCGAGCCTTCTTTGATGGTGATGCTCTTGATCTGTCCACTCTTCACTTCTTGTGCAAGTTGCGAGATGGTGATGCTTTCCGGTTGATCAACACTTGGATTGATCGTGCTAAAGATCCCCAAAATAGC
Source organism: uncultured Gammaproteobacteria bacterium (assembly GCA_964541715.1). GTDB lineage: Bacteria > Patescibacteriota > Patescibacteriia > CAIXNZ01 > JADLGS01 > CAYRMM01. The sequence continues at coordinate 1,322 of CAZIQD010000037.1, read as the reverse complement.
AGCGAGGATCAGGACGGAGATTAAAAATTTCCCGAAGAGGTTTTTCATAGATGAATGCGAATTATGCTAATAATGCGAATACCGCGAATGGGTACTCATACTCGGTTTATAGGCGTATTGTAGCAGAAGAAACGCCCTTGTTCCAGGGTATCCTACCACAGTATCTGGGCGCGTCAATACACACCTACTCTTGCTTGAGATAGACTGTTTGACTTGGGAAGGCGAAGTTGACGCCCTCGGCTTGAAACGCCTTCACGAGCGCAAGGTTAATATCTTGCTGCGCGTTGAGGTAATCGGTAAAATTATCTGAATGCACGGTGTACATGAGTTCAAAGATCAGCGCTGAATCACCAAGCGAAACAAAGTGCACGCGATTGACATCACATCCTTGCAATGACGTGAGTGCATTGGTCACGATAGATGGAATTCTCTCCAGCGTCGCTGCGGGTGTGTCATAGGTGACGCCAAAGCGGTAGTACATAGCGCGCTCCTTGAGGCGTTTGAAATTTTGAATACGCGCGGTGGTGAGCTCTTGATTTGAGATAATCATCTGCTCACCTTGGAGTGTGCGCAGGCGCGTGCTCTTGATGCCGATTTTTTCCACGGTACCTGTATCATTGCCGATTTTGATCGTGTCACCGACCTCAAAGGGCTTATCGAAATAAATAGAAAAGGCGCTGAAGAGATCTGACAGAATGCTTTGCGCAGCAAGTGCTATGGCAATACCACCGATACCGACGCCGGCCAATAGCGAGGTGATGTTAATACCAAGATTAGAAAGAATCATGAGGAACAAGAGTACCCATAATACGCCCTTAATCAGTGAGCCAAGGAGTTGTACGATTGCGGGATCTTTCCCTTTGGTGGTGGCGTTGATTGTGGAGATGATAAGTTGTTGAAGTACACGGATCGCATACACGGAGGTGGTGAGCAAAAAGAGCAGCCATATTCCCTGAGCGATGAGGATTGGGAGCGCTAGCGTGAGACTAGCGATATAGAGTGGCGTAATAATATAAAATGGCCAGGTGATCGAACGGATAATAGCAATAAGTGAGTCATCCAGCTGAGTGGAAGTTTTTCTGGAGATGTGATCCAGTTGCCCGATAAGATAGGTGCGGAAAACATATAAGGCAAAATATGCGATAATGAAGATACCCGCTGCTTGGGCGTAGTTGATGGTGGGAATTGCATTAAGTTCGCTCAAGAAAGTCATGGTTCTGAGGGTTATGTATCATGGATGCAGTATACCACATGAGCGCGAGGTGAAAACCTTTGACAAAAGGGAAAAAATAGCCTATACTGCCATCACATTTCGTTGCCCG
>CAZIQD010000036.1:0-6842 GCA_964541715.1 uncultured Gammaproteobacteria bacterium | reverse complement strand
GATGATTACGTGGCATGGAGAGGGGGCTCTCAAGATCGTTGACAAGGAAACCACGATTGGGGTGAATCCGCATGATGGGACAGTTGCCAAAATGCCAAGTTTTAGTGCAACACTCGGGCTGATTGGAGGAGATTTCGCCACTGCGGCATCACTTCGCGAGCAACCGTTTTTAGTCACTGGTCCCGGTGAGTATGAAGTGAAGGGCGTCTTTGTGTATGGTGTTCGCGCGCAGGGCGTGAAGGATCCGGTCACTGTCTTTCTTTTGGAAATTGACGGCGTTACCTTGGCGCACTTGGGGGGCATCGCACAAGATCAGCTGACGCACGAGCAGCTCGAGGTGCTGGAAGGAGCTGATGTCTTGTTTGTGCCTGTTGGAGGCAAGGATTCACTCAACGCCAAGCAGGCGATTAAAATGATCAACCAGATCGAGCCACGTATTATTGTGCCGATTGACTATAAAACAGCAGGATCAAAGAGCACCAAGGATGGCGTTGAAACGTTTCTCAAAGAATACGGAGCGGAGAAAAAGCACGATAAGATTGATAAGTTGAAGCTCACCAAAAAAGATTTACCACAAGAGGATTCACGCGTGATCGTTATTGAACAATCATAAGGCGCGCAGAGCCACATTACATTTATAAATTTTATTTCTTGACCCATGCCAAGCAAGAAGCAAACAAAAACAAAAGTAACCACGTCACTTAAGAAAGCGTCCAAAGCGCTCGGCACTACAAAAAAGAAAGCAGGGGCTGCCCAGAAAGCTGCGAAGAAGGGAGTGAAGAAGGCTGTGAAGAAAGTCGTGAAGAAAGCTGCTCCACGCGCAAAAGTTGCTGCCAAGAAAGCAAGAACACTTACCAAGAAAGCTTCTGTGAAAAAGAAAGTGGCGGCCGCAAAGAAAGTAGCGAAAAAAGCAGTAACGCCAAAGAAGGCGGCAAAAAAAGCAACAGCACGAAAGCAGGTGCGAGCAAAGGTAACGAAGAAGTTAGCAGCATCACGCAACCTGATTACGCTGGAAGATTTGTTTGCTGATATTGACACGGCGGAGCCGCAGAAAGCCAAGCGCAAAGGACTGACACTCGCTGACCTTTTTGATGGCATGGATCGTCGCGAGGCGGCATTTGCAGTCAAGGACTCTGTGGAGCAGGGGGTGAATACAACGCCGGCATATTCAACGATCATCCGTTCAACACTTCCTCGCCCCAACGATCAGCAAAAGGCTGATGACGGCGCACGCGTAATTTTTGAGCAAGAGCAGGGCGCATTCTTTGAACGGTTACAGGTTTTTCACAAAATTGCGATGTCGCTTGGAGTTGCAATCTTTATGATTGTTGTCGGCGGTTTGTGGTTTCAGGTGACCAAAGGATATTTTGAAGAGACTTCCCAAAACCAGGATAGTGCTGTAGAGTTGCTGCAGGAAGCGACTCAGCGCAACAAGCAGCAGTTTGAAGAAGTAACTTCTCAGGTGCAGCAGCGTATTCAAATGGTGCAACAGGAAGTTGCTGAAAACCAGAAATTACAACAAGAAATTGACAGCATCACACAAGAACTGCGCAAAGAACTGGAGTCGCAAGATTCTACAACGACACAAAATTAATATTTAATGACACCGCGCGATCGCGCGGTTTGGCATGAGACAGAGGCTGTATGGCAGATAAAAAACCAAAACAAGAGCAATTGATCGCAACAGGGGGAAACCTTGAAGACCGAGGTATTGTGGAAGAAATGCGCGACTCGTATCTTGACTATGCGATGTCGGTCATCGTGCAGCGTGCGCTGCCGGACGTTCGTGACGGTCTCAAGCCGGTACATCGCCGTATTTTGTACGCGATGTGGAGTATTGGCTTACGCTCAAATGCCAAGTTTAGAAAGTCAGCGACGATCGTCGGTGAAGTTTTGGGTAAGTACCATCCGCACGGCGACTCATCAGTCTACGACTCAATGGTGCGTATGGCGCAGGAGTTTTCGTTGCGCTATCCGCTTGTCTGGGGGCAGGGAAACTTCGGTTCGATTGACGGGGATAGGGCGGCTGCATATCGATATACTGAGGCAAAGTTAAACAAGATTGCCGAAGAGATGCTCTTCGATATTGAGAAGCAGACGGTTGATTTCCGCCCGAACTTTGACGGCTCGCATTTGGAGCCGACGGTGTTACCGGCAAAACTGCCCAACCTCCTTCTTAACGGTATGATGGGTATTGCCGTGGGTATGGCAACGAACATCCCTCCACATAATTTGAGCGAGCTGTGCGATGGTATCGCGCATCTCATCGAGCATCCAGATGCAGACGTTGACGCCTTAATGAAGTTTATCAAGGCGCCTGATCTGCCGACGGGAGGAATGATTTATAATACTGACGACATCAAGCAAGCCTATGCCACTGGCAGAGGGCCTTTGGTGATGCGTGCTCGCGCTGAAGTGGAAGAAACAAAAAATGGGCGTCATCAGATTGTGGTAACGGAGATTCCATATCAGGTCAACAAAGCTTCGTTGATCGAAAAGATCGCGCTCTTAGTGAAAGACAAGAAGATTACCGACATCAAGGATCTTCGTGACGAATCAAACAAAGAAGGTATTCGTGTCGTTATCGAACTCAAGAAAGAGGCCTATCCTAAGAAGGTGCTCAACCGTTTGTATAAGCTGACTGATTTGCAGACGACCTTTCACGTCAATATGATTGCCTTGGGAGAGGGTGGTATGCAGCCGCGCGTCATGACGCTTAAAGAAATGTTGGAGGAATACATCCAGCATCGCGAGGTCGTGATTACGCGTAGAACCGAGTATGATTTGCAAAAGGCAAAAGATCGCGCACACATCCTAGAAGGTTTGAAAGCCGCACTTGATAAGATTGATCAGATCATTGCGATTATCCGTAAGTCAAAAGACAAGGATGAGGCAAAGGCAAATCTGATGAGCAAATTTAAGTTTTCTGATTTGCAGACGCAGGCGATTTTGGAGATGCGTTTGCAGCAGCTTGCTAACCTTGAGCGACAAAAGATCGAAGATGAATTGAAAGAAAAGCAAAAGCTCATCAAAGAGCTGGAGGCGATCTTGAAATCAAAGCACAAGCGCCTCGAGATGATCAAAGACGACTTAGCACACCTGAAGGAAACATATGGCGATGAGCGCCGTACCGAAATTGTACCGGGTGCTGTCGGAGAATTTTCTGCAAAGGACCTGATTCCTAATGAATCAACGATTGTCATCGTGACGCAGGACGGGTACATCAAGCGATTGCCACCGGACACCTTCCGTCAGCAGGGACGTGGTGGTAAGGGTGTTGCTGGGATGGCGACGAAGGAAGATGATATTATCACGCACTTTTTCAGCGCCAATACGCATTCAAACTTGATGTTCTTCACGACATCGGGTCGCGTCTTTACGCTTCCGGCGTATGAAGTGCCGCCGGCATCACGCACGTCGAAGGGACAGGCGCTTGTTAACTTCTTGCAGCTTGCACCGCATGAGAAGGTGTCTTCCATCATTTCTCTTGATGAGATGAAGTCATTCAAATTCCTCACCATGGTAACGCGTGATGGTACGATCAAGAAGACGGACCTTGAAGACTTCAAGAATGTGCGTAAGAGCGGATTAATTGCCATTAAGCTGCGCTCAGGTGATGTGCTCGAGTGGGTGAAGCCGACGACCGGTAAAGATGAAATCTCGTTGGTTACCTACAACGGTAACTCCATTCGATTCCCTGAAGACGAGTTGCGCGCAATGGGACGTAGTGCCTCCGGTGTTCGAGGTATCCGTCTTAAAGAAGGCGATGCTATTGTCGGTATGGATGTGATCCCGCATGACGTTAAAGATGGTGAACTTAATCTCTGCGTCATTATGGAAAACGGCTATGGTAAGTGTACCAGCCTCAAGGAGTATAAGACGCAAGGACGTGGAGGCTCAGGTATCAAGACGGCGAATATCACCTCAAAAACCGGTAAAATTGTTGTCGCTCGCGTTATTCGCGATAAGGCAAGTGAAGATGGTATCATCATTTCAGAAAAGGGACAGGTTATCCGCCTGCAGCTGACTGAGGTGAATAAGTTGGGCCGTTCGACACAGGGTGTACGCCTCATGAAATTCAAAAATGCCGACGACCGAGTGTCCAGTATGGCCCTCCTGGAAGAAGGTAATACGCGCGTTGATAAATAAACGCACACCAAAAAGAGGCACCACGCCTCTTTTTTGGTAAGCGCCCGACTCTTTACAAAGATTGAATTGTAAGCTATAATCGTGATATTGTAATTTAAGTAGCGCGGTTGCGAAGATTGAACATTCAGTTATCGCTCCGAGCGCTCATTAATCTAAATAGTTATGCCAGTACCAGCAAAACGACGTGCGTCAAGCCAGAAAAAGCGTCGCGCTTCACATTTCGCACTCAAGGCGAAAAATCTGATCCCAGTCAAGGGAAGTAAGATCCCGCACGCTCTTAAGAAAGCGGCAACCTCAGGCAAAAAGATCATGACCCGCGGTTCGTAAATTTTACCAAGTAAGATTTTGTACATGTCAAACCGTCACCTTGCCCGTACCATCGCCATGCAATCATTGTTTGAGTGGGATTTCTACGGGAAACAAAGTAGAGAAGATGCGCTCGAGCGCATGCGTTACAATTTGGCTGAATTTTCGCCAAAGTATGAAGACGACGACAGCTTCGTCGCTTTGACGGTTGAAGGTGTGCTGAATAACGTGGATGAAATTGACGCACTGATCGGCGCGTACGCGACCGATTGGCCGATCGAGCAAATCACCATCGTTGATCGCAATATTTTGCGCATTGGTGTCTTTGAGCTCAAACACAACCATGATATTCCTTCGAAAGTTGCCATCAACGAGGCGATTGAAATCGCCAAAAAGTTCGGTGGCGAATCATCAGGTAAGTTTGTGAATGGCGTCTTGGGCGCAATTTACAAGCAGCTTGAAAAAGAAGGTAATGTTAAAGCCTAAATGACCTTTGAGCGATGGTGCGCCGTGTGGTGGCAGTATCGCTCAAAGGTCATTGCATTTAAATTAAGTGTTACATCTTTACACCTTGTAAGTTTGCGTGCGCAAACTTGGAAGCTGCAAATCTGTAACTGTTATACATACTCGTATGAAAGATCTTCAAGGGTTACAACAGCGACTCGGCGTCACGTTTCGTGACGAGCAATTACTTTTGCAAGCGGTGGTGCATCGTTCGTATCTCAACGAACACCCCGAATATACACTCGAACACAACGAGCGCCTTGAATTTTTGGGTGACGCGGTACTTGAACTCGTCGTGACTGAATATCTCTATGAGAAATATCCCAACCCAGAGGGTGAGCTGACTAATTGGCGCGCTGCATTGGTCAACGCCGTCATGCTCGCGAGGGTTTCGCAAGAGCTGAATATCGAAGAGGCGTTACACATGTCAAAGGGGGAGGAAAAGGATGCGCAAGGCAAGGCTCGTCAGTATATTTTGGCAAACGCCATGGAGTCAGTGATTGGCGCTATCTACCTGGACCAGGGATATGAGGTGACGCGCGACTTCATTATCCGTACGGTCATCGTGCATCTCAAAGAGATTTTCGAAAAAGAATTACATAAAGATCCTAAATCGCGTTTTCAAGAAATTGCACAAGAGCTGATTGGTACGACGCCTACCTACAGGGTACTGGAAGAGTCAGGCCCCGATCATGCGAAGAACTTCCGCATGGGGTTGTATCTGAACAAGGAGCTGGTAGCAGAGGGGGAAGGAACCTCCAAGCAAGAGGCACAAGTAGATGCAGCAATCGCCGGTCTCAAAGCGAAAAATTGGTCATAATAAAAAAACTTCCCCGGTTCGCCGGAGAAGTTTTTTAGTACGTTTAATTTGAACTATAGCGTCCGTAATCAATCCACCCCTGCCCGTCAAAGGAGAAGACAGAAGGGGTACGCGTCGCACCGACATTGAGTTTGATCGTGATGTCGCGTTCGTTGAGATAGACAACCTCGGCGATAGGGTCGGGCTCAAAGAGTTCGGCCGTCGTCGTGGCAAATTCAGTAATGAGACGATCACCGCTCATAAAGCCAAAGGTGATGGTATTAATGTCGGTGGTAATATCACCTTGAGGGTGCACAACCACGGAGATCACATCAGTGAGAGCTGCTGAGGCAAGCACGGCACACTCATTGAGGTTGGTCGAATCCTGGAAACATTTTTGATCAATAGCGAGCTCGATTTTTTCGGGATGATCCAGCTCGAGTGAGGGCTCTTGAGCAACAGGCGCTGTGCTTGGTTGTCCATTGAGCAGTTCGTGCTCAAGCGTCGCTACTTGTGACTGGAGGGTGCCGAGAGCATTTTCGAGGATGCGATTTTTTTCTTCAAGTACGGCGTAGCGCTGATCTTTGTTCAGCACCGGAGAGGCGATCATGCTCTGGAATTTATTGTTAAGCGACGCCAAATACACCCAGCCAAATAAGAGTGTGGAGGTGGCTAGGAGGAGAATAAGGATAATGAGTGTCAGATGAAATCGATCTTTGTTTCGCATGCCACTATTGTAGCATATAATATGCACTGCGACGAGAGAGAAAGGGGCTGGCAAGGATTGACTGGGCAGCATAATTCTGCTACTATTACGGTACTTTACGCACGCGTAGCTCAGTTGGATAGAGCGTCTGGCTTCGGACCAGAAGGTCGTGGGTTCGAATCCTGCCGCGTGCACCAGTTGGCTTGAGCCGACGAAGTCCCTACTATAATTGTCATATGGGTGGTTAGCTTCCTTCTTCGCGGATCGCGCTGAGCGCGATGCAGCTTCGAAGGATGAACAGTCGTCCGAGTACTATATATTTCCATATGGGTGGTTAGCTCAGTCGGTAGAGCAGTAGCCTTTTAAGCTATTGGTCCT
>CAZIQD010000035.1:3181-7467 GCA_964541715.1 uncultured Gammaproteobacteria bacterium | reverse complement strand
TGGCATGTCAGCGCTTACTAGGTGTAAATATGAGTAAGAATAGCGCATAAACGCCAATTTTTCAAGCCTTGTAGAGAGCGGGTATGAATCGTGCGATAGGGGGCTGAATCATTGACAAAATAAACAAAATATGATTTAATCACCTTTATCGTTCATTCACCCAAACCAAGAGGAAAGTATGACTCATGTTGTGCGTGTTGCACTGGAACCTGTTCCTGTTCACAACCAGGAGGAGTATCGTTGTATCGTTGTGACCACGGGCATGGACCAGTACCTGGCGTACACACCGTTGGCACAGCATCCGCAAATCGATGACCAGGCGTTACTTGAAGCACTGGCGCAGATGATCCAGTTCCCCGTACAGGGCATGCTCTGTCTGGGGCGCGGTGACCTGCATATTCAGCAGGACCGTGTTCAGCTCACCGCCTTTTGTCCTGACGGGATGCCGTTGGATGAAAGCATTCTGGCGATTTTTATCGAACCCCTGCGTTTGCAGCTGCAGACGCCACAACGGATTGTCGCATAAGGCAGTCCAAAACCATTCGAGGTCAGCGCTGAGCTGGCCTCCTTTTTTTTAACCCTGTACCCGAGCTTGCCCCGTCATTGAGCTTAGCTCGACTCAGCGGAACGAAGTGAGTGGTTCAGGGTTTTTTGTTGCTTGCTTGTCGCATACCGCTGCGCGGTTACCATGGCAATGGCAAGCGCATCAGCAGCATCATCGGGCGTTGGAATTGAAGAGAGTTTGAGTAGGAGGGTTACCATTTTTTGTACCTGTGCTTTGTCGGCATTGCCGTCACCTGTGAGCCCTTGCTTCACCTGGAGCGGTGTCAGTTCAATGATGGGAATGTTGTGTTCGGTGAGTGTGAGTAACATCGCGCCACGTGCCTGTCCCACATCAATTGCCGTTTTGGCATTGTTATAAAAATAAATCTGCTCCACGCCGGCAACAGCAGGGGAGTAGCGTTTGATAAGAATATTCAGATCATGTGCAATTGTCCGGAGACGCTCAACAAAGGGGATATCCGCAGGAGTAGTAATCACTCCATAATTAAGCACTTCAAACTGGTTGTTTCCTAGATCTCGTATAAAAGCGTAACCGGTAATGCCATAACCTGGATCAATACCGAGAATAATTGGTGTGTGCATACTCAACAGTATACTATACTTTACAGCGTGTGGCTGCGCGCTTTTTGTCAATACTGAAGAGGAGCGCAACCTCCGGCGCCTCAAGAGCCGGCAGCCGCTCCGGCTCTTGAGGCGCCGGAGGAAGGGTTCTAGGCTGCTTCGTGAAAGACTGACTCGACGTCATCATTATCTTCCAAAAGTTCAATGAGATGCGCAAGCTTCTCCTCATCTTCACTGGAAAGCTGCTTGGTTGCTTTGGGGACGTACTCAAGCCCTGAATCTTTGGGATTGATACCGAGCTCTTCAATTTTTTTCATCAATGCTCCGTAGTCGGCAACTTCACAGAAGATAACGGTTGTGTCTTCATCACGCTGAATATCAGTTGCACCTGCGTCAATCAAGGCGAGTTCAAGTTCGTCAGCTGAAAGGGTTGTCGGGAGTTGCGCCTGTTCGATATACACAACGCCTTTTTTATCAAAGTTCCACATCACCGCGCCTTGCTGCGCCAACTCACCGCTATTTTTACTGAAGAGTATTTTGATATCAGACAACGCACGGTTGGTGTTATCCGTCTGTGCGACCACAATCATCCCCAGCTTGCCGGGACCAAACCCTTCGTAGACAGCCTCAACGATTTCGCCGCCATCAAGTTCACCCGTGCCGCGCTTGATCGCGCGCTCAATCACATCTTTAGGGACACTTGCTGCTTTAGCACGGTCAATAGCCATGCGTAGGCGAAAATTCATTGCAGGGTCACCACCGCCAAGACGGGCCGCAACGGTAATGTTACGCGCCATTTTGGTAAAGGTACTCGCGCGCTTGGCATCAATCGCACCTTTGTATTGTCGAACTTTATGCCATTTGCTGTGGCCGCTCATAGGGGGAGTTTTTAGTTGATAGTTGTCAGATATAAGTACATAAGAACTTGAGAGGTTAAGAGTAGATGGTCAATGGAGGAGCACTTCTTACGCTGCTTTGCTCCGATTTTCTCATACTTCCGGTAATATTTCAAGATAGACGTTTTTTATAATCTGGACTATACTAGCAGCATGAGTGAAATTCGCGCAGTGATTTTTGCGGGAGGTTCAGGGACACGCCTGTGGCCAATCTCGCGCGCAAGCCAACCTAAGCAGGTGCGGCCTTTTTTTGATGAGCAGACATTATTGCAGAAAACATACCAACGGTTGATCAAGATTATGCCCGAGCATGCCATCTATGTTTCAACCAATGCGCAACTCGTTGATCATGTGCACGAGCAGATTGGTGATGTCCCATTGATTATTGAACCGCTCAAAAAAGATACGGCAGCAGCAGTCGGATACGCCTGCATCCGTTTGTACAAGGAAAATCCGCAGGCCATTATGACGAATGCCTGGTCGGACCATCATATTAAAGATGAGACAGTGTATGCTCGATTGTTTGAAGTTGCACAAGAGTTTTTGGTGCAACATCCGGAAAGTATTTTTATGGCCGGCGTGAAGCCGACCTATCCGGAGACGGGGTATGGCTATATTGAGATGGGGAACAGTGAAGGATTTCATGCCGGTGCCGAGGTGTTTCGCGTGAAGTCGTTCAAAGAGAAGCCTGACCTGGCAACGGCAAAGGAGTACATGAGCAAGTGGGAGTATTTATGGAATCCGGCGATGTTTTTTTTCCGCGTCGAACACATGCTGAATTTATACAAGCAGTATCTACCGCAGATGCACGCGGGGTTGATGCGTATCTCTGATGCACTGGGAACGGAGCAGGAGATGGAGGTGGTAGCGCGTGAATTTGAACAGTTTGAAAAAATATCCATTGACTACGCGATTCTTGAGAAAGCACCAGAGCTGTATGTGCTGCCCGTTGATTTGGGGTGGGCGGATATCGGACACTGGAATGCGATTTACGACCTGCTTGATGAGGGGCATGCGAACATTGTGAAAAATGCGCGCTACGTTTCGCACGACAGTCGTGGTAATTTAATTTTTTCCGAGACCGATCAATTGATATCCACAGTGGGCGTGCATGATAGCCTTGTCATCGTGAGTAAAGATGCTATACTGATTTGTAAGAAGGAACAAGCGCAGAACGTCAAAGCAATTGTCGCACAACTTGCAGACAATCCAGACATGAACACCTTCGTGTAAACAGATCCCGTTGTTGAGAGAGGCTTAAACCATGCAAAGTCTCGTCACGCGGGATTTTTGTTTTGGATGGCACAAAAATTAGACAGACTACTTCGTTGACTGCGTCGCACGTTTGTCAGCGTACATGCCGTACGCCTCCGGCACATGCTCCTTGTCGCCTTGTATTCTGCCCAATTTTTGTGCCACAGGAGAGTTGTGTCGGTTGTTTGTCGACGTACATGCCGTACGCCTCCTGCACAACCTCCTGGCTGCCTTGCATTACACGCCCCTACAAACCGCTTGGCTTTGATATTTTTATGCCTTTGCCGTGTCGGGCAAACCCTGTCATGCCGAAGGCATAGGGGTTTGTAACATGAGAGGCTTAACTGGGGTTCTAGGGGGCTCTCCAAGGCGCGGTCATAGATGCTGACCACCGTTACCATGGGTCACGCCTATAGAGCCACCTAGCAGTTTTTGGTACTTTTTGCTGCCAAAAAGTACAAGCAACGACTCTCAGGCATATACCGCGTTGCGAAAAAAGAGTGAAACGGGTAAGCTAGTGGGGCATATGTTGGGAAAAAATTACCTCATGTTTATAGGACTGCTCATCGTGAGCGCGCTGATCATCGCGTGGCAGCTTGCGTTTCCCGGTCTTGCTGACCCGGATGGGTTTTATCATCTGGCGCTGGCAGAAATGATGCGCACGCAAGGAATTATCTCTGAGTTTCCTTGGCTTCAGTTCACCAACTTACCGGCTATCTACACAAACCATCATCTGGCATATCATATTTTGCTCATTCCTTTTGTGAGCATCATGCCGCCACTTATTGCGGCCAAGATTTCGACCATGGTCCTTGCACTGGGCGTCGTTATTGCCTGCTATGGGCTACTTACCTCACTTGATGTCCGATGGCCGGCTGCATGGACACTGCTCCTCATGCTCAATGCGCCCTTTATACAGCGCCTCCTGCTCACCAAATCAACAGCTCTGGCGCTCATCGTACTGCTCATCGGGATTGCGTGCATACTCCATCGGCGGTATGTCGCACTTTT
>CAZIQD010000035.1:0-3081 GCA_964541715.1 uncultured Gammaproteobacteria bacterium | reverse complement strand
AATCGCGAGCAGTACTATATCGTTGGCCTGGACCCTACATTTATGTATAACAAAGACCCACAGCTCTACCAGCTTTATGAAGATGTGACGATGGGGCGCAAAACAGTGGGACTTGCATCAATTGTCAGGGATACTTTTTTATCCGAATATGTTATCGTTAATGCAGATGCCGTTGATTTCGCAAAAAACATCCAACTTGACGGAGGATTTGAGAAAGTGTATGAAGACAAGGATGGAGCGGTGTGGAGAATAAAGTAAAGATCGAAGGTTAAGATTGAAGATTAAAGACAACCTTCTAACTTTCCGACCTTCTAACCTTCCAACCTTCCAACCTTCTAACTTTCCAACCTTCTAACCTTCATTCCCCATGAACCATCAACCAGCTTCAGCTACCTATCTCATCGTCATCCCCGCCTACAATGAAGAGGCGATTATTCAGGAGACCTTATTGGCGTTGGATTATTTTTTGGATACGCGATTATCCGAGCATGAGATTAAAGTTGTGGTGAGTGATAATAACTCAAGTGACGCGACACGTGAGCGTGTCATGCAGCTTATGGAGCAAATGCCACGCCTGAGCTATCACTTTGTTCCGCAGCAAGGGAAAGGAGTTGCTATTAAGTCAGCATGGGAGCAGTATCTGGAGGAGTATGAATATTTCATCTTTATGGACGCTGATTTAGCCACTGATTTGGAGGCCTTGCCGCGTATGTTTGAGGAGTTGATGCGTCATGAGGTGGTTATTGGAGATCGCTATCACCGTGATTCGACTGTTGAACGCACGTTGAAACGGCGCGTTATCTCACGTGTCTATCGAACACTCATTACCACCTTGCTGCGTTCTCGCATCTCAGATTACCCTTGCGGCTTCAAGGGTGTGCAGCGGGAGGTGGTGCGTGACATTGTGCCGCAGGTTGCTAATACTGCCTGGTTTTTTGACTCAGAGCTGGTGTGCCGAGCGGAGCGTCATGGTGTTGCTGTCTGCTCGATTCCCGTGAAGTGGCGCGATCCTCGATCGAAGATGGAGCAGTCTAAGGTTAATATTCCACGCGTGTCGGCCCAGTACCTCACCGAAGTCATTCGCCTGATGCGTGAAAACTAAAAGCACTATCCGTACGGATAGTGCTTTTAATGAGATCTTTGAGATTACTGGATGTTTGCTCCAGTTGCTCCGCTGAGCGCGCTGAAGACGAACGTTGTGATTGAGTAGGCAGCCAAGATGATCGCCAGACCGATGACACCATTGATCATACGAGTCTTTGCGGTATCAACCTTGCTTGAGTCACCACCTGCCATCATCCACTGAAATCCAGAGATAATGACCAGGACGAGTGCGACCACACCAAGGAAGCCAAGGAGGGTGTTGATAATGCCGGCGATAATTGTTGGCAGATCAGTTGTCGAGCCACCTCCTGTCTCAATGGCATTGCCGATGTCACCAAGATAGTTTTGCGCAAGCGCAGCGGGTGCTGATACTGCAAAGATAAAGGCAGCAGCAGCCGAACGGGTAATAAGGTCTTTCATAGATACAAACATTAGTAAGATTAGATATAAAGGGCTAGGTTGATTCTATTATACGAAAGCTAGGGCGTTTGTACAAGTAGGGCACCTACTACGAACTGGGCAAGAGCGTTGGCGGCGAGAATAATAGCGAGGCCGATCACACCCCAAAACATCTGCTTTTTTGCCCGTTCAATTTTTTCGGGATTAGTGGCATTGAGCATATAGTGAAACCCAGCATTGAGGATCAAGATAAGGGCAATAACCCCTAGAATGCTTGTCAGCGCCAAGATGACGGTGGCAATGGCATCAGGGAGTGAAGCTGCTGAGATAATCGAAGAGGGCGCATTGGTCTCACCCAGTACGTCTCGAGCGCTATCAAACGCCGGTTGTGCGTAGGCTGTGGGAATTCCAAACTGCATACTAGCGGGAGGTTACAAAGACGTCAAAGACAAAGGTTGTGAGCGAGTATGAGATGACGATAATAATCATACCAAGAACCCCGTACAAAATAGTCTCACGGCCAACCTTGATTTTGTCTGCCTCACCGCGGGAGAGGAGGATACGAAATCCGCCGTAGACCGTGAGGATCAAAAAGATGATACCAATCACGCTGAGTGCGCCATTGAGGAGCTGTCCGACACGTTGCGGCAGAGTGGCGGTGGTCGCAAGACCTGCAGCGTCGCCGCTTGTCTTTAATCCTCCAAGTGCCGAGTCTCGTGCACCAGTTTGTGCGTAGGCGGTTGCCGTCAGGAGTAGTGAGCCAATTGCGGTCAATGTCGAGGTGATAAAAGTTTTCATAGACACAAGTATGTTATGAGCAGAAGCGATGCGCGAGAGATATCGTACATCGAAGACTGGTAACAACAGAGCCCCCCAAAAGAGGAAGAGGCGACTACCGAAACTCAGCAGCCGCCTCTTGAAGTCGCTTACACAGCAGTGTCAGCACCGGTACCCTCAAGAAGGGCGGTAATGACGAACTGCGCGATAGCGTATGAAGTCAAGATAATGACAAGACCGATCACGCCGTTGATGATGAGCTTGCGCGCATCGTCAACTTTGCTCTGGTCGCCTCCTGACGTCATCCACTTGAAGCCACCGTACAAGATGATAACCACAGCAACAGTACCCAAGAGTCCCATAGCGACGTTAATGATCGACGCGATGGTGTCTCTCAGGTCGGCAGTTCCCAGGCCAATGTTCTTGGCAGGGTCCAATCCGACGTTGAGCTGCGCATTACCTACTGACGGTGCAAGTACAACAGCGAGCGCAACAAGTGCGAGCAAGCCATAGCGTACCTGTGTAGCAATGTTTCGCATGGTATGGACGTAAATTATTTAAAACGAACCTAGGATAGGTTTGACCTTAGTATACTAAAATTAAGGCTTTTCTACAAAAAAAGTAATCCACACGGGATTACTTTGAGAGAGATGGGTGTTACGGAGTTGGTGTAGCAGCAGGGGCTGAGGATACGACAAGTTCAAGCGCATATTGAGCAAGTGAGTAGCTAGCAAAGATGATTGCAATGCCAATGGCTGCCCATAGCATCGTGTCGCGTCCGCGCTTAACTTTGGCAGCGTC
>CAZIQD010000034.1:0-7533 GCA_964541715.1 uncultured Gammaproteobacteria bacterium | reverse complement strand
TCGTGAACTTTTTTGACCCAACCGCCGATCATCTTACCGACGTTTTGAACTGATTCTGATAAGGTATCAGCATCCTTGTCAGACATGACGCCGGTTTGTGCTGCCAGATCCACAAAGACTTTGAGTGTATCCAGCTTGTTAAGCGCTTGGCGCAAGGTATCCTTTTTTGCCTCGTAGCTTTGGCGAGAAGCAATAACGATAAGCTCAAGGATTTCCAGCGTCGTCATCTCAACTGAGCGACGTAAGGTGTTTTCCTGATCTTGCGAGACGGCAGGAGACTGTTCGTAGACTTCGTAAACTTTTTGTAAGAGCGGAAAGCTCTCGGTAAAGGTATCCAAGATATCTTTATATTTTGTCGTAGCCATAGGTTTGTTACTCTAATGAATAGAACTGAGAGGGTGGTCGCTCGTGTGCCGATTGCGCACCCGCGGGTGTGCGCGAAGGAGCACGAGCTTTGGTGAGTGTGCGCATACGCAACACAACTCCCAGTGCAAGCGCGATGAGCGCGAGTGCCGTGCCAAACTGGTAGCGGCGGTCAGGACGTTCATCGCTGATTGCTATGTTGAGCGGCTCTGGCTCACGATGAGCCTCAGGTGCCGAAGATGTTGATTGTTCTGATGTTGGTGCTACCGGTTCGGGTGTCTGTGGCGGCAGTGCGCTGATGCTTTTTTTCGGCGCTGTCGGTGCTGACGCAGCTGCCGTGCCGGCAGTCGCGATCTGCAGCGGCGTGGTGATTTCAAGCGGGACATCGATTTCGGTTGTATGCAGCCCATCATGTACGGCGAGCGTCAGTTTGTGCGCCGCAGGTTCTGTAATGGTAAAGGTCGCCACATCATCGCTACTGGTACTTACAGGCTCGCCGTGAGCGGTCATGAGTCGCCATGTAAACACGAGTGGATCGTTGAGTGGGTCGTAGCTGTCAGAGCCATCACAGATAAATGCTTCGTTGGGCAGGATTTTGGGTGGACAGTGCGCGCGGACGACGGGCGCTGTATTGAGTGGATAAAACATATTCTCTGTCCCCTTGGTCGGCTGTGAGGTGAGCTCCCACACGCCGTCAATATTTTGATACGACTGATGTTCGACGAGCATCGCAGGAACGGTGAGTGTATCGACAATCTCTTTACGCTCATTAAGCAGCGTGAGGTGGTCACCGGTATTGTCCAGCGCGATGTTTGAATAGCGCCGCTCAAGGACAAACAATTCGTTGGGGAGCAGCGTGACCTTGGGGAAGACAAATCGGACATTGTCATTATCTTTGAGCACCCAACCTTCCATGATCACAAGGGTGTCGAGCGTATTTTTGAGCTCAATGAACTCATGAAACCGGTCACTGCCGATAGGATTGGAGTACACCTCATTAAAGACGATTGAGCGCGATGCCTTCTTGGGCTGTGAGCGGACAGCGGATTCATCACCGCCTTCAATGATAACTTCTTGTGAGATGATGTTGGAGGCTTTTTTGGTAATCGTGTTTGACACATACCATTCGCCTGATTGCGATCGCGCCAAGCTCTGCCCTTTTTTTGGCGAGGCAAGCACGTCATCACTGGAAGACCCATATGCGACCGTATCAATCATGACGCCTGCCGCTGTCGCCAGCGTGAGGGTGTCGCCACCGTTATTTAATTTTGCCGATGAAAATTCATATACCCAATATGATCCCGGTTTGATAGTGCCGGTGAGCGCAGCCGGCTTGCCTGACTCTTCTACGAGCACCAAGCCGTCCAGATCAATATCGGCCGACCCGGGGTTAAAGAGCTCGACCCATTCTTTTTCATCGGGAAGCGGGTCGACCACAAGTTCAGTAATCAACAGGTCGTGATAGGCAAGTGAGAGCACTAGAGGCGCTGCGGTTGTTGCTACATCTTCTGTAGCAAGAGGCTCGTCAGACGAGGGGACATCAAATGTATTGGCCTGTCCGGCGCTGTCTCCTGTGGAGTGGTCGCCCCATTCGTCGCTGTCATAGGTGTGACGTTGTAATGATGTTTTCCCAACTTCGGGATAGGTAAAGAGTTCGACGAACTCACCATCGGCATTTTTAAGACCAATCAGTTCACCGGCAAGCGAGAGCGTTGTCCACGCGCTGTCAAAAACAATACCGGTAAATCCTGGGCGCATGGCGAGAAAGTTGTCGGCGACGTCGGCGATGATGGCGTATGAGTTGGCCGGAATCGTGAGGGTGCCGGAAGGAGCGGTGATACCATGATTGATCTCGTCTTCAAAAAATTTCCAGCCAGTGAGATCAACCGGCGCTGATCCGTAATTATAGATTTCGATCCATTCATAATTTGATTTTTCATGCGCACCGATTTCCGTGATGGCAATTGTTACCGATGATGTCTGCGCAATGACTCCCTGCGGCGCCATGAGCGCAAGGATCACGATGCGTATGAGTATGTGATAGATCATATCCCCCTCGTTATGATTGATACCTTCACTATAGCGATTGATGCGCAGAGGAGCGAGAGTCTGCGGAGATATTTTTTGTCAGCGATTTCATGACAGATATATCCACAAACAGCGTTGAGTTCAGGGAAAAGAGGGGAGAGCGGTGTGTCGGCTCTGTATGAACGGGCTCATCAACATCTTGCCTTTTTATATGAGGGTGATATGCTCTTTACACGAGGAGGAAGTGCTCATGACACATGACCATGAACAGCTCATCACCGAGCTTGGTATGGCGGCATATCGCAATGATATCGATGCCGCCCGGCAGCACTACACGACGCTCATTCGCGCTCATCAGCGCATCAACCAAGAACTGCTGCACATTGTGCGTAATGCTATCATAGGACGTGGCGGCAGCGAGGCTGACTATCGAGCCTTTGCTGCTGAGCTGGAAATCGCACTGCTTCATTAGGATGCCCCCACCATTGAGGGGCATCCTATTTCATTACTTGACAGTATTACCATTTTTCAATAAGGTTGGCGTCATAAAGCCGTTGTTGCTGTACGGCGTAACTATAAGCATTATATGAACGAACAAGAGGTGCATAAGACAAAGGAGCGATCACCTTTCAAAAAACTATGGATACTCTACGCTATATCTGCCATTATTGTCTTTGGCATTCTGATTGGCGTCACCATCATGCTCAACTCAATTGACGAGGCGCAGGAGGTGGTAGTACAGACCCCCGTTGAGGAGCCGCAAGAACAGGCAACGTTGTACGAAGAACTGCAGCCATACGAGGGCCGCTGGATTGGAGGGTGGACCAATGAGACTTTCAAAACTTCAGGCGATATCGTCGTTGATGTGGTCATTCGAGAAGACGGATATGTTGATGTGACCTATGACTTACAAGGGTATGTCTTTGGATGGATTAATCCTGAGCCGCGGACAACGCGTGGTGTCTATAATGTCGAAGGTGTCTTTTTCACCGTAAGCAACGACTACGTCTTTGGTGATGTGAATGTCCACCTGACGCCTGAGCAGCTGATTGTTATTTCAGGAGCGCGTATTCCACTGACACGCGTTGATCTCGTGGAAGCCACCGGAACATTTGATGAGACACAAGCCTCGCTTGAGTACACGGTCCGCTTCTTGCGCACCGGAGGATCTCGTGGCGCTGTGACGCTCATCAAGGAACAGACTCAAGAATAACGCACGAAAAGACCCAGCTCTGCTGGGTTTTTGATTTGCTGCCATGCTATACTGTAAACATCATTCATAAACGTGTCTGTATGCTCGAACTTTTACTAACCCTTACGTTGGGAGGACTGCTCATCTATGTCGTCGCATTGATTGTGCCAGGTGTCGCGGTGGCTGGATTTGGCGTCGCGCTCGCGGTAGCAGTGGTGCTCGCGGTGGTTAATGCGCTGCTCAAGCCGATTTTGGTGGTGCTGACGCTGCCGATTAATATCATGACGCTCGGGCTTTTTACCCTCGTCATTAATGCGTCATTGGTCTTGTTGGCCGACTGGATTGTGCCGGGATTTGATGTCGCAAACTTCTGGTGGGCGGTACTCTTCGGCCTTATCTTAGGATTCTTTAATACCATGATGAACCTGTTGGTCAAAAAGGATTAATCAAAAAAAAAGAGGCGCACGCCTCTTTTTTGTTTGGGAAAACTGCGGGAACTATGCCAATTCAATAACTTCTTCAAATTTTGGAACATGCGCGTCAATAGAGAGATCCTTTTCAATTTTTTGTTTGAGTGCAAAGCTTGCCTCAAATTCACCCTGCACAACATAGACACACTTAACGGGCGACTGTATTTCTTGGACAAAATCGGTGAGCTGTTGCTGGTCAGCATGCGCCGAGTAACCACCGATTGCTTTGATATGCGCCTTCACCTTCACCGGGTTGCCAAAAATACTGACAACGGGAGTGCCCTCAAAGATTTTGCGGCCAAGCGTACCCTCTGCCTGATAGCCGACAAATAAAATGCAATTTTTAGGGTCATCAAGATAGCGTTGCTGATGAAACAGAATGCGTCCACCCGTACTCATGCCCGATCCCGCGATAATCACTTTGGGAGCAGGCGTGTCGTTAATTTTCTTTGATTCTTCTTTTGCCTCGGTAAAGACAAGTCCGGGGAAGTCAAAGATATCGTCACCAGACGCGATGATATCTTTGATGTTTTGGTTGAAGTAATTAAAGTGCTTCTGGTAGATGCGCGTCATCTTGATGGCAAGCGGCGAGTCAATGTAGATAGGTACCGCAGGAATCTGGCCGCTTTCTACCAGGTGATTAATTTCATAGAGGAGGATCTGGGTGCGTTCAATGGCAAACGAAGGAATGAGCAAGACGCCCTTGTTCCAAATGACATCTTTAATGGTTTTTTCCAAAATCGCCTGGCGCTCTCCAACACTTTCATGCGTTCGATTGCCGTATGCCGACTCAATGACCACGTAATCAGCATGCTCCACGACATCATGCTTGGGTAAGAGCGGTGCTGGATGATTGCCGATGTCGCCGGTAAACAAGACGATGCGCTGCTTGTCACCCTCGGTGAGCTTCACGCTGTACATGGCAGACCCAAGGATATGCCCCGCATTGAGAATGGTTACTTCGATATGCTCGCTGACCGTGATGGTGTCACCATAGGGATGAGAGCGCATCAGTTTTTGTGCTGCTTTGACGTCCTTCATGGTATAGATTGGCGGGAAGCCGGATTCTTCAGCATGTTGGTCAATGAGGCGCGCCGAATCTTCGAGCGCGACTGACATCATGGCGACACTGGGAGGGGTGGCGATTACCTCACCCGTAAAGCCCTCGCTCACTAACTTGGGAATACGACCGCAATGGTCCTGGTGGGAGTGGGTGACAAAGACATGAGATATTTCGCGGAGGTTATATTGGAATTCTTCAGTGTTCAAAAAATCAAGTTCAGGGGTCCCCTGAAAGAGGCCACAGTCGATGAGAATCTTTGAGTCACCACATTCTACGAGATAATTGGCGCCGGTGACGGTCTTGGCGCCGCCAAAAAAGGTAATCTTCATGCACTCAGATTATGAATAATCAGCTCTTGGTACAGTATACTACATTCTGCACTCTTTCGCAGAAGTGGCAAAGTTTGCTACAATGGGTGTATATTCATGACGACATAGCTATGATGAACCCAGAGCACATCCCCTCATATACCAAAGAGGATTTTTACGGGACACCGACGCCGGAAGGCAAGGTTGAGATTGCGGCACGCTTTCTTGGTCAAGATCTTGCTGGTGCTGCGCGTGAGCAGCTTGATGATGACAAGCTCTTTGAGTTTCTCCGCACATTTAAAGCATAAGCATGCAGGTACTTGAAGAGCTTAAAATTTTAATCGATCAGTCTGATCTGGAAAACCCGGATAAGCTCAAACAGCAGCTTGAGCTGCTTTCGCGTCTGCCCGGTGAATACAATCAGCAAGTTTTTGATAAGCTCTATGAGTTGGCGTGTCATGACCCGCAGGCGATTACCATCTTCATCCGCCAATTCATCGATACCTCTGTTAAACTTTTGAATAAATAAGAAAAAAAACATCCGCTCGTCTGAGCGGATGTTTTCGATTCTGCAGTACCTGCGGAGCTTACGCTTCGACAGGAGTTGCCTCTTCTGCTGCCTCCTTTTTGGGAGCAGCTTTTTCGTTCATTGCTTTGATCGAGAGACCAAGGCGGTGTTCTTTGGGTTCGATTGAGACGATCTTAAATGACATTACCTGACCTTCTTTGGCAAAATCGTTGATGTTACTCACCGGTTTGTCAGAAAGTTCAGAGATATGCGCCAAGCCGTGAATATCCTGATCGAGTTCCACGAACAATCCGAATGGATTGATCTTGAGCACCTTACCGTCGATGATATCACCGACATTGTACTTCTTGGCAACATCTTGCCATGGATCAGCGATGAGCGCCTTCATTGACAAGAAAATCTTGGTACCGTCGATGTTGATGATTTTTGCATCAATTTTGTCACCGACTTTCACGAGTTCGCGTGGATCGTCAATGCGCTGCCATGCGAGTTCAGAGATATGCACCAATCCTTCCATCTTTTCATCAAATTCGACAAATACACCAAAGTCAGTAACAGCAGTCGCCTTACCAGAGATGGTCTGTCCAACTTCATACTTGGACATCACTTCTTTCTGGTTTTCTTCCCATGCCATCTTTTCAGAGACGATGAGCTTGTCTTCCTTCTCATCAGCATCCATGACCTTCACCTGGAAGTCCTTACCAATATAGCTCTTGAGAACGTCAAGAATCTTGTTCTTGTCGCCACCCTCAACGCGTGGATAGTGTTCCGGTGTCAGCTGTGAGACCGGCAAAAAGCCTTTGATTGATCCCATGCGAACCAGCAACCCACCTTTGTTGGCATCGATTGCTTTGACGATTTTGACTTCGCCATTGTCCTTTGACTCGAGGATGTTTTCCCATGCGCGCAATTGCCCAGCATAGCGGAATGACAATTCAATTTCACCATTTTCGTTTTCGAGCTCCACGACGGTCGCCTCGATAACGTCACCCTGCTTGAGGCTTGCGTACTCGTCAGACTCATTAAAGAGTTCGCGTCCGCGGACCACACCGGTCAAAGCACCGTTAATATCCAGCTTCACTTCTGATTTTGAAGCAGAGATGATTGTGCCTTTTACCTCATCACCGATTTTTGGCATTGTGATTTCTTCCTTTGCCAAAAGTTTGGCAAAAGCAGAATTCGGATTTGTATCTTGTGTAATATTTTTTCCCATAGAAATAAACGATTCAACCCAAATGAGTTGAATGACATTTGAGCTAACCCCGCACCAGGCCACCTCTGGTGGACGGTGCGGGGCAAGCCCCTTGCCGTACCATGAAGTGATTGAGCAGAGCACTGGCGCGTCAAAGGCATTGTCTCCTGCCTTTCAAGCCAGATAGTAAATAAGTTAATGAGTCAATAGTACTCGAGGGTGGTAAAAAAGTCAAGTATCATGCGCACAGGGAAGGCTTTTCTCGAATGCGGTTGTGTGCTAAAATAAGTCTGAACTTTCAGATGTTTTTAAATTTTTTAACGATACCCGTATGATGATTACGTGGCATGGAGAGGGGGCTCTCAAGATCGTTGACAAGGAAACCACG
>CAZIQD010000033.1:1549-7749 GCA_964541715.1 uncultured Gammaproteobacteria bacterium | reverse complement strand
GGTAATGAGGCGACGAATGATTGTGTGCGGAGCAATCCGCGCTATCGTTTTGTGCGTGGTGATATTTGTGATCCGGTGATTGTGGACGAGCTCGTTGCTCAAGTTGATGCGATTGTCCACTTTGCCGCAGAAAGTCACGTCGACAATTCAATTAAGAACTCGATGGTGTTTGTCATGACGAATGTCATGGGAACGCACACCTTGCTCGAAGCGGCGCGTCGTCACGGCAACAAGCGGTTCCACCATATCTCAACGGATGAGGTGTATGGCCACCTGGGTGCTCATGACGAACCGTTTCACGAAGAAACGCCACCACATCCGCGCAGTCCGTACTCAGCAAGTAAGGCGTCATCTGATCATTTGGTGATGTCGTATCACTATACGCACGGGTTGCCCGTGACGATTTCAAACTGTTCCAACAATTACGGCCCCTACCAATTCCCCGAAAAGCTTATCCCGTTGTTTGTGACGAACTTATTACAAGGTAAGAAGGTGCCGTTGTATGGCGATGGTCTGAATGTGCGGGACTGGATTCATGTGCATGATCACAATAAGGCCGTTGATGCTATTTTGCATCATGGTGCGGTTGGCCACACCTATTGCGTGGGGTCAAATAACGAGAAGGCAAATTTTGAGATTACCAAGCTGATTTTGGAAATTCTTGGCTTTGACGAATCGATGATTGAGTATGTGCAGGATCGCAAAGGGCATGATCGTCGTTATGCTATTAACAATCAAAAGATTTGCACACATCTCAACTGGAAGCCTGAGATCAGCTTTGAAGATGGTATGCGCGAGACCATCGAATGGTATCAGAAGAACCAGGAATGGTGGCAGCAGATCGTATCGGGGACATATCAGGAGTTGAATAAGAAATTTTAATGACAGCACAGGCAGTCCGGCAAAAGGTAGCTGCGTTTCTCGACTGGCGCTATGCACCAGTCATCCTCTTGGTCCTTTGGCTTGGGGTGATTTTTTTCTTTTCGGCGCAGACAACAATTGGCGCGAAGCCGGGTATTACCTTTGAAGTAGTGTTGCGCAAGATCGCCCATTTTTTCGAGTTTTTTATCTTGACCTTTTTGGTCTATAAAACTGCGGCAACGTATCGGCCCAAGGCGTTTACTAGAAATATGTGGATTGCTGTTATCTGCTCAATTCTGTACGCCATGAGTGATGAGTTACACCAAGGAGTCGTGCCAGGACGGCGTGCGGCGGTGATTGACGTTATGATTGATAGCTTTGGCGTGCTGATGATGGCGCTCTTCATGATCCTGGAGCGCGAGCGACAGCGGGGGAGGTCTGCGGTAACGCGCTTTTTCACCGTGTGATGGGGGCTGTGTACAGACTCGTATCCTGTGGTTGAAGTGAGTGATGAAATGCGCTAAGATACATACTGTTTATACGTTAAACCTGATTGTATGAAAGGAGTCTTGATTTGTGGGGGAACCGGGTCGCGGCTCTATCCGCTGACCAAAACAGTCAACAAGCAGTTGATGCCGATTTATGATGAGCCGCTGGTGCATTATCCGCTGCGTACGCTTATCAACGCGGGGATTACCGAGATTATGATTGTTTCGGGTGTTGAGCATGCGGACCAGTTCATGAAACACTTCGCTGATTATGAGGAGTTTCAAAACATCCGTTTTGAATATGCTATTCAAAAAAAGGCGGGAGGTATCGCACAGGCACTGGGTCTGGCGGAGCATTTCGTGGGTGATGACAAGGTCGTTGCTATTTTGGGTGATAATATCTATGAAGACGACTTCTCTGTTGCCGTTGCTGCCTTTGAGCAGCAGGGACAGGGGGCAAAAATCTTCATCAAGGAAGTTCCTGATCCTCAGCGTTTTGGTTGTCCCGAGTTGACCAAAGAGGGAACGATTTGCCGTATCATTGAAAAACCCCAAGAACCACCGTCAAAGTACTGTGTAACGGGGTTGTATATGTATGATAATACCGTGTGGGAGGTCATCCGTAATTTGCAGCCATCAGATCGTGGCGAACTTGAAATTACTGATGTGAATAATCACTTCGTGTATGCAAGTACGATGACGTCTCATGAAGTGAAAGGATTTTGGATTGATGCAGGAACCTTCCCGTCACTCTTGAAGGCGAACTTGTGGGCGGCGCAGCGACAGGGTATTAACATTGAGGACATGCTTAAGGATATGAACTAACGTTATAAAGAGGCCAATAAAAAAACCGGCACCATTCAGTGGTGCCGGTTTTTTTCTGTTTAATCAATAACGTGTTCATACAATCCGGAGGTGTTGTCGTAGCTACCGATCGAGAAGAGACGCGATTTGGTGGCTAGATAAATGTCATAGAGCTGTTGCTCACTGGCAGCAAGCGTCACCTGTGACGTTGCTCGATTGGTATTGAGGTCGGTGGAGAGGATGCTTTGGTCAAACAGCGTGATGACATGCTGGTGGTCTGGGTACCAGACCGCGCGTCTGATGGGGTTACTGAAGCGATCAATGAGATTGGTTTGGCGAGTGTTGAGGTCAAAGTAGCTCAGTTCGTAGTCATTATAAAAGAGTAGTTTGCTTGCATCGCCTGAAAATTGACCTGAATGAGCATCAAGTTGCACGGTAAATTGCTGGAAGTAGAGTGGATCAAGTGATTCTTGAGGGCGCTTGGTGAGGAAGAGCTTTTGATTTGTAGTATGCTTAATGAGCAGGTGTGAAGTAGTGACTGCAAGGACTTCATAATTGCGTGAACGAGGGAGCGTTTCGAGCACGATGAATGAATTGTGATTTGCGTTATACTGTTTAACAAGGGTATTGTCTGCGGTATGCGTCAGTATGTAGTAATTATCAGAATCACCGTACACGTGCACAATGTCTTCGTCTTCGGTTGCCGTGTAGAGTGTGGTAATCGCTTGAGTTTCAGGGTTCATGAGATCGACACGCGTGTTGGTTGAGAGAACGACCAATTCACGACGCGTGTTGAAATTGTAGGAGGTGTATCCACTGGGGAGTGCCAACAGTAGCGGGTTTTCGTTTGGCGTAACGACAACAGGCGTTGCGTCGCCGTCAATCAGGAGGTATTTGCTGCGCGCAGACCAGGTGAGGCGCGGGGTCGCCTCTTCTGAGAGCCGGTAGAGGAGGCTGGCACGTCCGGAGGTTGCGTCAAAGAGGTAGACTTCGTTGAGATCATCGAGTGTTTCGCTGTAGGCGATGAGTGATCCGTTGGGCGCCGGCGTGAGTGCGCGAATATCACCCTGCGTACGCAAGATAGGCTCTGATTTGAGGAAGAGGACAACATCTTTGACGAAGGTGGTAAATCCGGGTTGTACGCTGAGTTGTTTTTCCCAGGTGAAGCGGTCGTCTTTTTCAATACGGATGCGGTACTCATCAGGGATGAGGTTTTTGACAAAGACCTTGCGGGTGAGTGGTTCACGAAACAGGTCATTGTTGACATAGACGCGCGCATTACGGATGCTGGGTGCTTCAATGAAAATGTTACCAGTCCGTTGCAGGCGGCCGCGTTTCACATCGTAGCGGTATCCCGAAGCGTACAAAATCAAAAGTGGCGCGGTTACCGCGAAGAAGATAATGAAGAAGGCCATGATAACGCGTCGGATTTTGATATTCATGACTAGTCGTTGATTTGAGTAATGGGTGCCCCGATGGCGCGCATGCGTTCCACAAAGTCAGCATAGCCACGCTCGATGTGATGAATGTTCATGACATCAGAAGTTCCTTTGGCGATCAACGCCGCGAGGATTAGCGTGATGCCGGCGCGAATGTCGGGACTGGCAATTTTGTCGGCAAACAGTTGCGTTGGACCGTTGATAATGACGCGATGCGGATCGGCCATGATGATATCCGCACCCATTTTGACGAGTTTGTCAGTATAAAAAAGCCGCCCGTCAAAGATGGTTTCGTGCATCATGCTCTGACCTTGTGCTTGGGTCATGAGGAGTGTCATAGGTGGCTGTAGGTCGGTGATAAATCCTGGGTACTCATGCGTTTTGACGTGCTCCGGTTTAATGTGTGACGCTTTGCTGATCTGAATCGTTGAGTCGGTGAGGGTGTAAGGAATATTCATGAGATCAAAATACTTCCACAAGACCTCAAGGTGACGCGGGTTTACATCGGTAATGGTGAGTTTGTCACCGCACAAAGCACCCATGATGGCAAACGTCCCTGCCTCGATGCGATCGGGGATCATGGTCGCCTCGCCGCCATCAAGCTGTGTGACGCCTTGGATGGTGAGTGTGGTGGTGTGGATGCCGGAAATTTTCGCGCCGACGCTGTTCAAGAATTCACAGAGTGCGCCGACTTCCGGTTCGAGTGCGGCATTGTTGATGACGGTGGTGCCTTCAGCTAAGACAGCTGCCATGATGAGCGCTTCAGTCCCGGTATGCGTCACCCATTTGAAAGTATGCGTCACTCCTTTAAGTTGCGGCGCTGAAATGACGTACGCATCCTGCATTTCTTCGATGGTGGCTCCCATGTCGCGCAAAAAGTCCAAACTCATGTCGATGGGGCGTCGTCCAATAGCGTCGCCACCAGGATGAGGGAAGATAACTTTTTTGAAACGATGGAGGAGGGGGATGATGAACAAAAAAGAGGCTCGAATCTGTGTGACGAGCTCTGCGGGAAGGTCTGAGGTCGTGAGTTGTGTCGGGTCGATGGTATAGGTTTCGCCATCGTTGCTGACGCTGCCGCCCAGTGCGCGGATAATATCAGACATGATGGTGATATCCAGGATCCCGGGGATTTTGTGGAATGTTGAGGGGCCGCTGCACAGGAGTGCGGCAGGAAAAAACTTAATTGCCTGGTTTTTTGCCCCTTTCACGGCGATGGTGCCGCTGACGGTGGCACCTCCTTCAATACGATACAAAGCCATAACAAGAATGAGTTGATATGCATCAAGTATACCCGAAAAACACTCTAAAATCAAGGTCTGCTGCTCCGGCTCTTGAGGCGCCGGAGAATGACGTGCTATACTACGATTACTTTTACAGTTAATGTCATTATGCAACGATTTCAATCACAAAGCACCTTTTTCAAATATTATTTAGTGGTTATCTGCGCAGTGCTTGCTTTTATGGCAGGACTCTTGATTGGGCAACGTCAAGCTGACGCACCACGAGTATCACAAGGAACGGGGGCGGTAACCGGCGTGGGTGAGACACCGGCGTATTTACAGGATAACGCTGACTTTGAGCTTCTCTGGCAGGCATGGGGCATTATTAGTGAGCATTATGTTGATCAGCCGGTTACTCAGACTGAGTTGCTGTATGGAGCTATTGCGGGATTGGTAGGATCATTGCAGGACCCGCACTCGATGCTGTTGACCCCAGATCTTAATGAAGAATTTCTCCAGGAGCTGAGTGGTAGTTTCTTTGGTGTCGGCGCTGAAATAGCCATCAAAAACAATCAATTACAGGTCGTGGCTCCATTGCCGGATACGCCGGCCTTTAATGCGGGCTTACGAGCTAAGGATTATATTTTACAGATTGATGAGTTGGATACCCAGGGGATTTCAATTGATCAGGCAGTCGCCAATATCCGCGGGCCTCGGGGGACGACGGTGACGCTCACGGTGTATCGTGAAGGCTGGGATGAGGTGCGTGAAATCCCGATTGTTCGTGATGAGATTAAGATTGAGTCAGTGAGTTGGGAGATGCGTGAACAGAACACGGCATATATTGAGCTTCGCTACTTTAATGCAGACACAAGCCGTGTGTTTAAGACGATTGCCAACGAGATTGTCAAAGCAAATCCTGATCAGATCATTCTTGATGTACGCAATAATCCAGGTGGATTTTTGAATGTTGCTGTTGATATCGCATCACTGTTCATCGAAGATGGCGTGATTGTGACGGAAGAATCATATGATGGCTCAACGACGCCACATGAAGCTACGGGTCGCGCGATTCTTGCGGAGTATCCCGTGATCGTTTTGATTAATGAAGGGTCCGCATCTGCTTCAGAAATTCTGGCTGGTGCGTTGAAGGATTATGATCTTGCGCAGGTGATCGGTATGCAGTCGTTTGGTAAGGGTTCGGTGCAGACATTGTTTGACCTGACAGATGGTTCATCGATTAAATTAACCATTGCCAAGTGGTTCACGCCAAGTGGCAGCGCTATTGAAGGCGAGGGAATCACGCCTGACATTATCGTTGATCTCACCGAAGAAGATTGGGACGCTGATAGAGATCCGCAGTTGGAGAAGGCATTTGAAGTAAT
>CAZIQD010000033.1:0-1449 GCA_964541715.1 uncultured Gammaproteobacteria bacterium | reverse complement strand
GGTAGCAGTGTGCACTGCGTCCCGCATCCCACGACATCTGCTGCGAGGGCTGACTGCCGCCGGCGTTGACGTTCGTGGCGCCGGTCACGTCGAACTCGAAGCTGGTGACCAACTCCACGTCCGTGGCGCTGGTGACCGTCAAGGCCGAGTCCGTGGCGCAGATTTCTACGTAGTCGTAGATCTGTGCGTCGCACGGCGCTTGGTTGAAGCTGGCAGCTTCCACGGTACCGTCGTTGTGACGGTCGACGTAGAAGCAGCCGTAGCCGCGACCCCAGAGGCCTTCGCCTCCGCAATACGAACCGGGATCACCAGTGGCGAGACCGCCACGGAAGATGTAGCCCGTGATCGGCACAGCGCCGGCGCCGGCATCGGCCGTCATGTTGTCGACGCGGAACTGACCACCGTAATAGTACGCGATCGTGTAGACGTACCCCACGCGGAGCGTGTAGGTCACCTGCAAGATGTTGCCGGGGCCGACGTCGGCCGTATGCAACACGCAATCAGATCCGGGTTGCAGATTCACTCCTTCCACGGTACCGCAGACGTAGACGTCGGGCGGCGTGGGCGTGGCGGGTGCGAGGCCGATGGCCGCGGATTGCTGGTACTGGCGGTTTTCGGCCTGCCAGTTGGCCTGCATGTAGTCGGGCAACTTCATCGTCACCGTCTCGCATCCCGGGTCGTTTTCGACGCAGGCCGGCGGACGGGTCAGCTCGTTGTTGCCCGCGTTCAGCGGTTCTTTGCCGTTGCTGCAGGCGGCGACCACGAGGGTCAGCGCCAGCACGGTCATCAGGTTGCGAAACATACGGGTGCCTCCTTGGCGGTTGGGGGTCGGTTGGGAAGTGTTCAAGGTACGTCCTCCTTCAAAAACAGGTTAAAACATAGAAAGATAGCCCTTTTTGGGCGATAGTCAAACTTACCACATGGGGAAAATTTGTCAAGTGCCTGCTACGATTCTCCGGCGCCTCAAGAGCCGGAGAGGCTGCCGGCTCTTGAGGCGCCGGAGAGATGTGATACAATAGTCTATATATGAAAATACCTTTCAAACAGTCCTTCCAAGAAAACAGCGAAGTGTTATTGCGACGCTGCGGATATGCGCTCCAGCATGATAAGAAGTTGGATAAGTTTTCGTTTTATAAGCGTTTGGGGGAGCAGCACTTTCCTAAGTTTCACGTCTATGTAACGTCTGAAAAGCCGCTTGAGCTGGATTTGCACCTGGATCATAAATCGCATGCCTATGAAGGCCAGCGGGCGCATGGCGGTGATTATGACAGCGATATTGTGCGCGCAGAGGCATTGCGATTGTGGAATACTATTCAACAAGAGGTAGCTGCTCATAAGCCGGCTCCATCGACGCCACCCGAAGAGAAAAAAGGATTTTTTGGCCGCCTGTGGTCATAGGGTTGCACAATATTTTTGAGCGCGATACAATATAAGAGGCACTCCAAAAAA
>CAZIQD010000032.1:0-7799 GCA_964541715.1 uncultured Gammaproteobacteria bacterium | reverse complement strand
ATCGAGCAAGACGCCGACATCGTTATGTTTATCTATCGTGAATCGGTCTACAACAAAAATCTTGAGTTTGACCGTAAGCATCTTGCCGAACTCCATATCTCCAAGCATCGTAACGGCCCGACCGGTGTCCTGCAAATGTTCTTTGATCACGAGAAGGTCTCATACCGCAACCTTGACCGGCGTAATATGAACCCACCGCCACCAACTGATTCGCCCATCCCTGGGTTTGGAAACTCTCCAGACTCCTCACTACCGCGCTTTAACTCATAATACTTGAAAAAGCTCGGTATATACGGCATACTATCCTATATTCACTCGCTAACAACGATACATGTTCAATAAACTCAAACAGTTCAAAGACCTCAAGAACCAGGCAAAGACATTGCAAGACGCGCTGAGCAAAGAATCAGCACAAGGGTCAGCAAACGGCGTGACGATCACGATGAATGGTAACCAGGAGGTAACCGCTGTCAGTATCGAAGATCGCCTGCTGGCAGATAAACCCGCACTTGAAAAGGCAATTGCCGAAGCGACCAACAAGACGGTAAAGAACGTCCAGAAAGTCATGGCGCACGCAATGAAAAATATGGGTGACTTTGACCTCAATAAGCTACTTGGTGGAGGCCAACAGTAACCAACAAAACTGCGCGACAAGCGCAGTTTTATGCTCCACGGCGCTCTCTTGCCACTTGCAAGCCGTATGATACAATAAGCGCGTATGAAACATCCCGAAACAATCCAGGCACTCATTGATCTCTTCTCAAAACTCCCCGGCATCGGCCCCAAAACGGCTGAGCGTTTTGTGTATTTCTTACTCAAACAACCTAAGCAGTTTTCATACACCCTTGCGGCGGCTCTTAATAACCTTGCAAACTCTATCACACACTGCTCACAGTGCCACGCCATCTCACAGACCAACCCCTGCCTTGTGTGCGCAGACGCACAACGCAACAAACAACAACTGTGCGTCGTCTCCGACACTCATGACATCGCCTCTATTGAGAATACCCGTTCATATAACGGCTACTATCACGTACTCAACGGAGTTTTGGACCCTATTCACGGCGTGACCCCCGACAAGCTGACCATCGACACACTCGTCAGCAAACTACAAAATTCATCCGATATCACAGAGGTCATTCTTGCCCTCAACCCCGATATCGAAGGAGAGTCAACGATGATTTATCTTAAAAAAATCCTCTCCCCCTTTCCCCTCACCATCACCCGCCTCGCCCTTGGACTACCCACTGGATCAGACCTCGAGTATGCTGATCCTCACACGCTCTCCAAAGCCCTCTCAAATCGTACTGGCGTATAATAAAACTACTCCCTTTCTGGGGAGTAGTTTTCTCTTTTTGAGATTATGCGATCTTGGTGATCTCGATTTTTGTCTTGAGCTGTTGATGACCAATCTTACGTCGGTAACGTGACTTCGCCTTGAATTTGATAATCGTCAATTTCGGCGCCTTTGTCTGTTCTACGACGGTCGCTTCAACTTGTGATTTCACGTGTGGAGTGCCTACCTCAACCTGCGCACCCTTCTCATCTGAGACCAACAAGGTATCAAATTTCACGGTATCGCCCGCCTTGGCATCAATCTTTTCTACAAAGAGTACGTCACCCTGGGTAACGGCATATTGCTTGCCTCCTGTTGCAATAACGGCAATTTTTGACATATCAGAATATAGTTAAAATTCGTAATCAGCAGTGATTCCCTCCTTTTGACAAAGGCAAGGTGTCGTCCGCTCTTTCAACACAACGGGGATAGTGTTATGGGTCATAGTATAAACAAATCTCTTTTTTCTGTCAAGCGTGCTAAGGGGCAAGGCGTACCACGTCTCCAACCGCTATCCCTAACCGATGAACACTACCTGCGGGGAGCTCAAGCACCATATCAACCGGCATCGACGGGCGAAAAGAAACCTGCTGCGTCAACGGATCACTGCTGACCTGCGTCGTCAGCTCACGAACAATTCCGCCCTCAATCCATACAAAATCAAGGTCAAGCAGCATATCATTCATCCAAAAGGCATACCGGTCAGCACTCGCAAAAACAAAGAGCATCCCTTCTCGCTCCCCAAGCTGTGCCACCCCCGAGAGTCCTTGTGCTCGCTCATGCGGCTCATCAGCAACGGCAACATCAAAAGACTGCCCTCCCACGACTACCGCGTGCGTGGGAATTACGACGCGTTCCGTTATCACCTCAGGACGGTGCCACACAAACACTGCGACACTTAACCCAAGTATCACCGCAATGCCCGCACCAATAGCAAGTACGCCTCTATGAGGACTGTGTCTCATGATCATGTAATCGTCGCTTATTATACATCGTCACCAGGAAGAAAGCTGCTCCAATCATACACACGGTCAGCAATGCCAACACATAGAGCTTATACTTTGTCTGTAAAAAGAGCGCACTTGCGCCAAATAGCGCAGTTGCCCCATAGAGCAGCAACACCGCTCGACGATGCGGAATGCCAATCGCAAGTAACCGATGGTGGAGATGTTTCTTGTCTCCCTGTGTCACCTTCACTCCCGTCACCATGCGACGACTAATAACCCAAACCACGTCAAAGATCGGGATACCAAACACAAGTAACGCTGTGGCAATTTTTGATCCCGACAAAATAGCCAACACACCAATCATAAATCCGGTAAACAACGACCCACCCTCTCCCAGAAAAATTGATGCGGGATTAAAGTTAAACAATAAAAATCCAGCAAGCGCGCCGGCAAAGATCAGGGCAAACAACGCAATATAATCCTGCTGCAGCGTCAAATCCTGGGACACAAAAAAGATGACCAACGCCGCAATTAAGCTCACGCCGCTTGCCAAACCATCAAGCCCATCCAGATATTTCGTCGTATACATCATCCCCATCAGCCAGACAAAGGTAAAGATGTCTGACATCACCGAGACAAAATACGGGATACCATTCACGCGCAATACCTCCCACTTGATCTGATCAAAGTAGATCGTTCCTCCCATAAATGGGTTGGTCAGCGAGGTGATACCAATACCGGTGATGATAACCACAAGCACGGCAAGTATCGGAAAAACAATCTGCTGACGAGGTGGCAAGTCATACCGGTCATCCAAATACCCACCAATCATTAAAATCGCCCCACCAACCAACACACCCATGACATGCTTTGCCAAAAGATATCCTGTAATCAAATGCTCAGTGTAGACCGCATAGTACGCAACCACCAAGGCAACCGCAAGATATATCGCCACCCCACCCATGAGCGGCATGGGCTTCTGGTGAATCTTACGCTCCCCGCGTGGAACATCGACAATATTGTAACGCAACGCAAAACGACGCACGCCTGCAGTGCAGAGCGCCGCGAGTAGAAAGGTTATCGCAAATGCACCGATGAAATTGGGCATAGAGTTCATTTAGAGCGTCTCTGCTTTTTCAACACGCAACACACCACCCTCATCCAGAATCACGCGATCACGCCTTGTGAGCTTGCCCTGCAGGAGGTAGTCAGCAAGCGCCGTATCAACTTCATCTTGCAGCAAGCGGCGCAACGGACGCGCTCCATACCGCGGATCATATCCCTTCCGCGCAAGTTCGGCAATGGCAGCCTCCGTCGCCTCAAAATGAATGCCTTTATCCTCAAGTTTTATAGCAACATCACGCATCATGAGTTGAGCAATAGCAACCACGTCATCTTCAGATAATGGCTTAAAGAGAACAATATTATCAAAACGGTTGATGAATTCAGGACGGAAATACTCGGCAAGCTTACCCTGCATGAGGTCTTCTTTGATGACGGCCAGCTCCTTCCCTGCCTCCAACGACTCCTGAATATATGACGTTGAGGCATTTGACGTCGCCACAATAATAACATTGGTGAAGTCAACCGTCTTGCCCGTGGCATCAGTCAGGCGACCATCTTCAAACACCTGCAAAAAGACATTTAAAATGTCCGGGTGTGCCTTCTCAAGCTCATCCAGTAGGATAATGCCGTACGGCTGCTTGCGCACCGCCTCCGTCAAAATCCCCTGCTGACTACCTCCTGTCCCCGTCGGCGCCCCAATCAACTTATACAGATCCGCCTGGTTCTGATACTCCGACATATCCACGCGAATCATAGCCGATTCATTGTCAAAATACGTGGCCGCAATCGCCTTGGTTAACTCGGTCTTACCCACACCGGTGGATCCCAAAAAGAGAAGCGTTGCGATAGGACGCGCCGTATCACGCAACTCTGCACGGGCGCGCCGAAGCGCCGTAGCGACCGCACGAACCGCCTCATCTTGCCCGATAACGCGTTCATGTAACCGCTCCTCCAAGTTCATCAAAGCAGATGACTCATCACTCGTCACTGCTGAGATAGGAATACGCAATTTTTGCGTCATGAGCTGCGCAACATCTTCTGCAGTCACCACACCTTGCGCTCCCTTGGCCTGACGGACGTAGACACCAACCTCTTCAAGCAGTTGCACTGCCTTAAGAGGTAATGGTTGTTCGTGCATATAACGGTCGCTGAGCTGCACGAGCGCTTTCAGCGCAGGATATGAAAACGTCACTTGGTTTGCGTGTTCGACAACACCTACTTTGGATTCAAGGACCTGTATCGCGTCATCATGCTCCATCTCTGCAATACGCACCACCTGAAAGGCGTTACCAAGCTGTGTCCCTTCGACCAATGCACTATACTCACGTTCGGTCGTAGCAGCAATACAGTACAATAATTTCTTCTGCAAAACTTCCGCCAACACATCAGACAAGTCCATCCCCTGCCCCCCTTGAGAAACGATACCGACCAAGTCATGAATGTTTTCAATATACAAAACAATATTACGAGCGCGCGCCGCCTCAGTCAGTGCCTGCAGCAACCGCCCCTGCGCTTCTGATGACGATGCACCGGAAACCAGTTGCGCAATTGACAAGGCAACCAGACGCTTCTCGTGCAAAAACCCGGGAACATCATTTCCCACAATACGCTCAGCAAGACCCTCTACAACAGCACGCTTGCCCACCCCAGCCTCACCAACCAACAACACATTCGTCCCACCCGACTGAAAGAGTCGCAGCACCTCGTTAGTTTCACGCTCACGATCAACCGTAATCTCCAAATACCCCAACTGCGCCATGCGCGTCAGGTCTTCGGACATGCTATTTAAAAAGTTCGTAGCAAGCGAGGTCATAGCACGATCAATACCACTCTTTGAGCGCAACCGTCCCGCTGCCGCATATCGCCGATAGCGATCACGCAGACGCTGGTTGATCCTCATCCACATCACAGCATTTGTCACATCCTCATGTTCAATCGCCATGTCATATAACACCTCCTGCAACAGCTCATCTCGCTCATATGCCACGGTCAACAAATCAAGCGACGTCACCCATGAGGCACGATGTTCATAGGCAACAGCATAAGCGCGAATCAGCAGCATTTCTGCCTCCGCCCCATACACAGCAGGGGTCGACGAGCTCTCAAACCGTGACGAGACGCGCATTAATTTATCCATGAGCGTTGCACCATCAAGCCCCAAACGATACAGCACCGTCGCCGCTTCCTGCGAAGTGAGAAGCGCCGCCACAAAAACATGCCACGTTCCTATCTTCGCATGGTTATACTGAACAGCAAGTTCGCGCGCCTTCTCCATGAGCACACTAACCCCCTCATCACTACTTTTCATCACATTAATTGTCTGACGACCAGGAAGCTTCATCACTTCATGCATTGTTTGAAGCACCGGCGCGCGATGCGTCACTCTTTCATACGAATGGGCAATAACTTCTCGACGCCCATCACGTTCTTTGGCAATGACATAATAACCAAAGAGTGCCAATCCGACACCGACCCAAAAAAACTGCAGTACCGGCGATGAGTAGGTCAACAACTGCATGAACTGTGCAAAGCGAGTGAGGTCAAAAACTACCACAAACCACACCAAGCCAACAACTCCCGCCAAAGCAATAGCTCCGCAAAGCATTGCTACAACACGCCGCGCGATATGCAAAATACGCCGTACTGAAATATCATCCGACTGCAGCGACAACGAAGAGTACAACACAAACCCCTCAAGAAAGCCGATTGCCCTCCCGGATTGACGTGCGTCATCGCGTACTGTTGTTACCTGTAATTGATCGGTCATGCGTGTGCTCGAATTTGAAAAATAATAATAAGCGGCGCGGCAAGCCAAAGCGTTGCCAGTATCAGATGCGCTGCCGCAATAAGTACAAAAACAGCGCCACGAGCAATAATATTTGCAACGCGAATCAGAAAACTCATTGAGCGTCCGGCGATGTCGGTCTGACCATACAGTGGAACAAAAATATTACGCACCCAAATACTCACCCCAAGCACCTCATTAAACCGTTGCAGTGATGCCCCTATTGTTTGGAGATACGAAAAAAAACCTCGTGAATACCACCAGAGTGGAAAATAACCAATTGATTTCACGCCAGCGAGCATGACTCGCCCTACGATCGTATGCATACACCCAGTATATCACGAGCACCTGTATTCATAAAGAAAAAGGTTACAGCTTTCCTTGTTCAATCGCCTCACGGAGACGACGCATCAAGGTAAGGTAAAAATCAATATTCTGTAGCGTTGCAAGTCGATACCCCAAACCCTCTTCTGTTCGTAACAGGTGATGCAGATATCCCAACGAATGGTTCATGAGGAGTGGGTGCGCTGACTTCTTGTTAATCGGATCCTTGCTGTGCGCATAACGGGCATTGGACACATTATGTGTTCTATAATACAGCGTACCAAAAAGATGAATGGCACCGTCATCACGCTTTGAACAAAACATATAGAGACGTCCATGGCGAGCCTCTCGTGTAGGGATCACGCAGTCAAACATATCGACACCATGACGAACCGCCTCAACAATTTCCTCCGGCTTCCCCACTCCCATCAAATACCGCGGCTTATCAGCAGGCAACACTTCCGGTAAATATGACAAGACCCGATACATCTCTTCTCGCGGCTCTCCCACCGCCAAGCCTCCAATTGCATATCCACTGAGATTAAGAGGCACCAGGCTCTGCGCAGACTCAGTTCTTAAGTCCATATCCGTACCACCCTGCACAATACCAAAAAGCTGCTGTCCACGTTTTGCGTACCGCCCCTCTTTCCATTCTTTTTTACATTTTTCAGCCCAAACTGCGGTTAACTCAATCGCCTCCTTAATCGCTGCCGGCGTACTTGGCAACGGAGGACAGACATCAAATGCCATCATAATATCCACTCCCAATTGCTGCTGGATTTGAATCGATTTTTGCGGCGTAAAAAAATGCTTACTCCCATCAAGATGCGAACGGAACTCAACGCCGCGATTTGAGATTTTTACCAAATTTTCCTTCTTCCCCTTATTTCCCGCAAGCGAAAATACCTGATACCCTCCAGAATCAGTTAAGATGGGTCCCTGCCACCCCATATATCGATGCAATCCGCCAAACTCAGCAATCAACTTCTCGCCTGGTCGTAAATATAAATGATAGGTATTTGAGAGAATGATTTCAGCTCCAAGTGCTTCGAGCTCCCCGACGCTGATATTTTTGACTGCCGCCTTAGTGGCAATGGGCATAAAAAATGGCGTCTGAATTGAGCCATGTTGCGTCTTGAGCACGCCACGGCGTGCAGCAGAACGCAATGATTGTGTATGAATTTTCAGCATAGGAGTAATTTTTGTGCCCCTAGTATACCACGGATGTCGTTGACAAGCCACCAAACTATGGTATAGTTCACTATTATTTCACGACAGGAGGCTACAACGTGAAAACTGTTCTTTTCCGTGCAATCGCTGACACCTACCTACGGTATGTCTA
>CAZIQD010000031.1:0-7885 GCA_964541715.1 uncultured Gammaproteobacteria bacterium | reverse complement strand
GCAAGGGTGAGTGAAGGGGCCTGTACGGAGAGTCCTCCCATGGCCATCTGATACAGAAGGAGAATGATGAGCATACCCAAGACGCGTTGTGCCAGTATTCTTTCCTTTGAGCGAATGAGTTTCCAGTTGGCGCGGAGTGTTTCAGTGAGCGTGAGTCCTTTATCAAGCATCAGATAGGGAGTGAGTGCGACCCACATGCTGATCAGGAAGAAGAGGAGAATAAAGATAAGCAGCAGGAGTAAGGAGACGACTTCAAAGTATGCAAATCCGCTGAGTTGCAGGAAGGCGATAGCAAACATTGGGCTCAGTGCGACAAAGCCGATGAGTGTCAAAAACACATTGAGCAGTAAGACGTTGATAAACTGCTTGTTGAGCGTACGCATGTTCGCTCGCGTTCCTTTGGTGTTGAGCGAAGCGAGGATAAAGAGTCCGCCGATGTAGCTCATGAATGCAAATCCGATGACAAATCCGACAAGGATGTACATGCCGTTGAGCGCAACAAAGTCCTGTAATGAGATAAAGTATCGAGTGAAAAGGGTTTTGCTGAGGTTGCTGATGAGCTGAACGATAGCCAACAGTGCTGCTGAACTGATGAAAAATGCTACAATCGTGGTGAGGTAGCCCGCATAATGTTTTTCGGTTGCGGTGATGACCGATCGAAGAAATGCAATCATGTAAAAAGGGGGTTATTGAGTGAGTGGTCAAGAATCTCTCTTTATGCGATAATTATACCGTATCCAAGCAGTTACCACAAAGAGAATCTCCTCAGTTATTAACACGCGTGACGAAAGTCGATGCGCGCATAATTAGGTAATCAGTATGACAACAGTCGATCAATCAATTTTTAAAGCATATGATATTCGCGGAATCGCGCATGAACAGATCACGCCTTTAATTGCATACGCAATAGGGAAGGCGTATATGCGCATCGTGCAACCGGCTAATCCCATGATTGGTGTGGGGCAGGATGTTCGATCGCACGGAGCGGAGCTTAAGCGTGCCCTGATGAAAGGCTTGCGTGATGAAGGTGCCGAGATTGTCGATTTGGGTATTATTTCGACCGACATGTTGTATTTTGGTGTCGGGTATTACAGTTTGGGCGGAGGTATTTCGGTGACGGCGTCGCACAACCCCCCTGAGTATAATGGTATGAAGTTAGTGCGTGAAGGCGCGCTGCCTATCTCGGGTGAGACGGGTATTGAAGATATTCGCGATATGGTCGTTGCGTTAATTGAAGGCGGATTGACGTTGCCCGATGAAGAGCTCTATGACGTGCATTCAAAGCGCGAGGTGATTGTCGATGACTACTTGGCATACCTTGAACGTTTTGTTGATATGCAACGTCTGCGCCAGATGACTCCCATGACGATTGCGTTCAACGCCAATCACGGCGTTGCGGGGGAGGTGATTACAAAATGTATTCAGAAGTATGAGTTGCCGATTACGCCAGTAGGGCTCTACATGGAGCCGGATGGATCATTCCCGCAGGGTCGCCCTGATCCGATGTACGAACAAAACCAGAAAGCATTTGCACACGTCATTCGTGAGGCGCATGCTGACTTTGGGTGTGCGTGGGATGCGGATGCCGATCGCTGCTTCTTTTTTGATGCAGAGGGTGAGTTTGTGGACGGCTACTATATTACAGCTATTTTGGCACAGCTCATGCTGGAGCGCGAACCGGGTGCAAACATTATTCATGATCCGCGTCTGACGTGGGCGACCATTGAAACCGTTGAGGAGCATGGCGGCGTGCCGCTCATCAACCGCGTTGGCCATTCGTTTATCAAGGCGCGCATGCGTGAGATGAACGCTATCTTTGGTGGTGAGAATTCAGGCCACTACTATTTCCGCGATTACTTCTTTGCTGATAACGGTGTCATCCCATTCCTCTTAATTCTTGAGAAACTCGTGCGCGATCAGCTCACTATGAAAGAACTTGCTGCACCATATCGCGAACGCTACTTTATTTCCGGCGAGCTGAATTATCGCGTCGCTGATCCAGACGCCATCATTGCCGCTGTACACAAAAAGTATTCAGACGCACGCATCACGGAGATTGACGGATTGTCGATTGAGTATGACACATGGCGCTGTAATATCCGCAAGTCAAATACGGAGCCGTTATTGCGACTTAACGTGGAAGCGCGCTCGCGCGAAGCGATGGAGCGCTATCGCGATGAACTGATTACGATTATTACGGGATAAGACAATTTATGCGTATCGGTGTTTTTGACTCAGGCCTTGGTGGCGTTGTGATCCTCAAGGCGTTGCGTGATCATCTGCCGCAATATGACTATGTGTATTGTGGAGATACGCTCAATGCGCCGTATGGCGACAAAACGCACGATGAAATTTTCACGCTGACGCAACGTGGCGTGGAGTTTTTGTTTGCACAGGGATGTGCGTTAGTAATCCTTGCGTGTAACTCTGCCTCAGCGCAGGCATTGCGCCAGCTGCAGCAGGAGTGGTTGCCTCGCGTGCATCCTGATAAAAAAATCTTGGGTGTACTCATTCCGCTCGCTGAGGCGGTGGTCGCTGCGGGATATGAGCGAGTTGGAATTATTGCTACCACGGCAACGGTGATGTCCGGTGCGTATGAACGCGAAATACATAAGCTTAATTCGCAGATACAGATCATCTCGCAGGCGACGCCATGTCTGGTACCGTTGGTGGAGCGCGGCGGTGTCCAGTATGAGGAGGTGGAGCGGTGTGTTGCCGGCTTGCGTGAGCGTTTTATTGATGTCGATATCATGGTGCCGGGATGCACGCACTATCCGCTGATCGTCAAGCAGTTGGAGCAGGCGCTTGGCAAGCCGTTCTTTGATGCGCCGGGTAGTATTGCGGTGGCATTGGAACAGTATCTTGTGCGTCATCCTGACATTGAGCAGGCGTTATCACGCGGTGCCTCATGCTCATGGTATCTGTCGGCCCTTCAAGAGCAGTATGAAGGTATTTTGCAGCAGGTCTTTACGCAGCCACCGCGCTTTGAGCGCTGGCCATAAGATGGGGTAGCCAGCGGGTTGCTTTTCGTGTACAATGCGCATACGAACTATTCAAGAAATATTACTATGGGTACAGTTATTTTGTTTATTGTTGTCTTGTCGCTACTCGTCTTTGTGCATGAGTTAGGGCATTTTTGGACCGCCAAGAAGATGGGTATGGATGTGGAGGAGTTTGGCTTTGGCTTTCCGCCGCGCGCTTGGGGGAAGAAAGTTGGCGATACGCTCTACTCGATCAACTGGCTTCCGTTAGGAGGATTTGTGAAGATCAAAGGTGAAGATGGCTCGCATCGTGATGAGTCGACGAGTTTTGCCTCAAAAAAGCCGTGGCAACGCATTGTGGTCTTGTCGGCCGGTGTGATTATGAATTTTTTGACCGCCGCGGTGTTATTGGCAATCGGTTTTATGTTTGGATTGCCGCAAGCGCTTGATGGTATTGAAGATGGTTATGTCTCAAATCCCCGCATTCAGGTGATCGAAGTTGTCGAAGGAAGCGCTGCAGCACAGGCTGAGTTGACGACGGGTGATACGATCGTCTCTCTCAATGGCATGTTGATTACGTCAGCACAGCAGCTCATTGATCAGGCTGATCAGTTGGTGGGGCAGACCGGAACGTTTGAAATTGCGCGTGGTACAGAGGTGATGACCAAAGAAATCCCGATTGACGTCTTAGAGCAGACGGGTAAGGGTGGTATTGGTGTCTCACTCATCGGTACTGGTATCGTGCAGTATCCGTGGTAC
The DNA here is from genome assembly GCA_964541715.1 of uncultured Gammaproteobacteria bacterium. Classification (GTDB taxonomy): domain Bacteria; phylum Patescibacteriota; class Patescibacteriia; order CAIXNZ01; family JADLGS01; genus CAYRMM01. The sequence continues at coordinate 4,145 of CAZIQD010000031.1, read as the reverse complement.
CTCTCGCTATGGAAGGGTATTGAGGCAGCCGGCTTGATTACCTGGCAGATCGTTATTGGCTTTGCTGGATTGATTGCCGCACTCGTCTCAGGGCAGGGTGTCGGTGTTGCAGTCTCGGGGCCGGTTGGTATTGCTGTGATGACCGGACAGGTAGCGCAGCTGGGCTTTACGTACCTGCTGCAGTTTACCGCGCTCTTATCCCTCAACTTGGCAGTGATTAACTTCTTACCATTTCCAGCGCTTGATGGAGGTCGTGTGATCTTTGTCTTGATTGAGAAGTTGCGCGGTAAGCCGGTGAATCAAAAGATTGAAGGATGGTTTCATGCCTCAGGATTTGCCCTCCTCATGATCTTGATTCTCGTCGTTACGTTCCAAGATGTTATTCGTTTAGTGCAATAACTTCACTGCTATGATTCTTGATCAATTAGAACAACTCAAACAACAGGCGCTTACTGACGTTGAAGCGATCAAAAATAACGATCAGTTCAACGAGATCTATGAGCGTTATTTCTCAAAAAAATCAGGAGCGCTTGCCGCCATCAGCAAAGATTTGAAAGATCTTGCGGAGGACATCCGTCCTAAGGCTGGTGCGTTGCTCCAGACCGTGCGCCAGGAGGTGCAGGAGGCGTTTGACCGCAAGCGCGGCGATGTGGGTGGTGAGCGTCAGACGAGGAGTGATGCGTGGATTGACCCGACGATGCCGCATGACCGCTATCGTTTGGGAACGTTGCACCCGATGACAACCCTCATGCGCGAGCTTGAGGAGGTCTTTACCTCGATGGGCTTTATGGTACTCGATGGTCCGGAGGTTGAGTCTGATTTTTATAACTTTGAAGGGTTAAACGTTCCTGATTGGCATCCCGCACGCGAGGCGCAGGATACGTTTTATGTTGAGAGTGGCCAGGAGCACAAGCATGTATTGCGCACACACACCTCAAATGTACAGGTGCGCGCGATGCAGGAGTATGGCGCGCCATTGCGTATGGTGGCACCGGGGCGGGTGTATCGCAATGAGGCAATTGACGCGACGCACGACCACACCTTCCACCAGATTGAAGGGTTGATGATCGATGAACATATTTCTATCGCGCACTTGGTCGCAACGCTCAAGGAGATGATGTCGGCGATTTACAAGAAGGATATTAAGATCCGTTTGCGCCCCGGATACTTTCCGTTTGTCGAGCCAGGGTTTGAGCTTGATATGTATACGGACGAGATGGGGTGGCTTGAGATGGGAGGGTCGGGTATGGTGCATCCTAATGTATTGCGTGCCGGTGGCATTGATCCTGACAAGTACTCAGGATTTGCCTTTGGTATGGGTATGACGCGCATGCTCATGCTCAAATACGGCATTACGGATATTCGCCTGATCCAGACAAGTGATCTACGATTTTTAAAACAGTTTTAATCACAGCCTATGCAGAACAATAACTTATTGACCTGCAGCGTGCTGATCATGTGGCGATTGCCGGCGAAGGATTTGCTCAATGCGCAACAGCTCGAGGTCGACACGACCTATGAATTTGTCACGGTTGGTAACGCTGCGCTTCCACTCGACATTCCAATTGATCTTATTGATGCCGATGGCGCGGTGGTTGGTCAGGGGCGGGTGCTCAACTATGAGACCTCATTAGAGGAGACACGTGGCACCTTTGCATTAGTCAGTTTAACGAAGTAACGGATATGTTGATATCAAAACAGTGGCTCCAAGATTTCGTCACAATTCCAAGCGATCTATCTCCCAAGGAGTTTGGCGAGAAGATGACGATCGCCTCAGTTGAAGTGGAGGACGTGATTGACCGTGCGAACGATCTGCGTGGCGTGATTGTCGCCCAGATCAAAGAAGTGTTGCCACATCCTGATGCTGATAAGTTACAGCTTGCTCGCGTGTTTGACGGGAAGCAGGAGTTAATGATTGTCTGTGGCGCGCCCAACATTGCGGCGGGGCAAAAAGTACCGCTTGCAACCATTGGCACCTATTTGCCGGTAATTAATCTCACCATTGAAGAGCGTCCTGTGCGTGGCCAGGTGTCGCAAGGCATGCTGTGCGCGCCCGATGAATTGGGCTTGGGTGATGATCACGCAGGAATTTTAGTTTTACCTGACGACGTGAAGGTCGGTGAGCCCCTTGCGGACGCACTGGGACTGCATGATTGGATGATTGATGTCGACAACAAGTCGATGACGCATCGTCCCGACATGTGGGGGCATTATGGTATTGCGCGCGAAGTCGCCGCATTTTTGGATCAAAAATTAAAGCCTTATAAAGTCACACCATTCACTGTCGAAGGGAAGGAAAAACTGAAGGCTAAGGTGCAGGATGCGCATGCATGTCCGCGCTATAGCGTGGTGATGATTGACGGCGTTGTGGTGACTCAGTCACCACAGTGGATGCAGCAGCGTCTACGCGCGGTTGGCCAGGAGCCGATTAACAACATTGTCGACGCAACGAATTATGTGATGTATGAGCTGGGGCAGCCGATGCATGCCTTTGATGCGACGCAGATCGCGAGTCATTCATTGATGGTGCGTATGGCACAGAATGGAGAGCAGGTGACTACACTTGATGGCAAGGAATATAAGTTGACGGCGCAGGACGCAGTCATTGCTGATGCTGACAAGCCATTGGCAATTGCGGGCATTAAAGGTTTGGCAAACTCAGGCGTGAGTGAGCAGACAACTTCATTGATTCTTGAGGCGGCAAACTTTGATCATGTGACGATTCGCAAGACCTCGCAGCGGTTGAACTTGCGCACGGACTCATCGGCACGTTTCGAAAAGTCACTTGATCCCATGATGACGATCACCGCGTTGTATCGCTGCGTTGAGTTGTTGCGTGAGACGTGCCCTGACATCACCGTTGTCTCTGAGATTGTTGATGTGCAAGCAGACAAAAAAGCAAAGCCTCAGGTAGTAACGCTTGAGGTTGCGTACGCGCAACGTATCATCGGTAATCCGATCAGTGCCGCAACGATGAAGAAAATTCTCATCAAGCTTGGATTTGACGTTGCCGGCACGAAAGAAACGTTGAAGGTAACCATTCCATCATGGCGCGCTACCAAAGATATTGAGCACGCCTATGATCTCATTGAAGAAATCGCGCGTATTTACGGATATGACGCCATTGAGCCGCACTTACCGCAGATTACCATCGTGCGACCGCGCCATGATTTCAAAAAAGCATTGATCGAAAAGACACGCGATATCCTTGCCTATGGATTTGACGGCAACGAAGTGCAGGGCTACTCATTTTTGGGAGAGCGCGATGTACAGTTGTTTGGCGAGAATCCTGAGCATTTCATTCGCGTCCTCAATCCGCAAGCCAAAGGGCTTGATGTGTTGCGTCGTGAGCTGCTGCCGGGGCTGATTATGTCGGTGTCTGCTAACGCGCACAATTATGATTCATTCTCGCTCTTTGAGATTGGTAAGGTCTTTCGTAAGGAAGAGCAGGGCGCACCGATTGCTCATGGCGCAACTGACTATCTTCCTGGACAAGATGCTCATGTTGCCGGCGTGATCTATGAGAAGGGGAATGCGTCGCCGTACTACACGGCAAAAAATATTGTCGAGGTGTTGCTCCACCAGCTGCACTTTATCCCTGAATTTATCGAACTGCCGCGCCAGACGCCGTGGCTGCATGAGCAGCGATTGCGGTATGTGTCAGTTGATGGTGATATTATCGGTATTGTCAGTGAGTTGGAGTCGTCGACACAAAAGAAGCTCAAGATTCGCGAGCGCGTCGGTATCTATGAATTAAATATGGAAAAGCTCGCAGCCAAATATTCTGAACGTCGGACGTACCTGCCAATCCCGAAGTATCCAAGTATTGAGATGGATATTTCCATGATTGTTGACGCACGCACCCAGTGGCAGCAGATTGTCGCGGTGGTACGCTCACTGAGCAAAGAGTGGATTCGCGACGTGATGATTTTTGATGTGTATGAGGGTGAAAATATTGAGCAAGGTAAAAAATCCGTTGCCTTCCGCATTACCTATCGATCTGATGATCGGACACTTGAAACCAAAGAAGTTGACGCACTGCATAACGACGTAAAAGCACGACTCCGTGCAGAGCTGGGAGCAGAGGTACGTGAAGGATAAGAGAAAAAAAGAAAACTGAGGAGCGAAAGCTGCTCAGTTTTTTT
>CAZIQD010000030.1:0-8635 GCA_964541715.1 uncultured Gammaproteobacteria bacterium | reverse complement strand
AAGGAGTGCTAATGCACTCCTATAGTAATGAATCTCTGTTATTGCGTCAAGAGTTTGCTGCGTCTCATATCAAATGCGACATAGGTAATTGGGGTCAAAGATACTCCGTCATTCTGAGCGCTTTGCGCGAGGAAACTCCGGAGTATCTACGCTCTCCCTCCAAAGCCGAAGTTCCCTCGGCCAAAAGGCCTCAGGATGACGGCTTTGGATTTTTAGGCAATAGCTTCATGTCGCATTTTTATATTTAGACTCCTACAGAGTTACCGGCGGACGCGCACAAACACATGCATCCACAGCCCGATCACCAGCCAAAACATGAGGATGCCCGGATAGAGCGTCCACCAAAAATGATCCGCCAAGCCCCAGACGAGCAGTCCGATGAGAATACTTGAAAGAATGATATACCAATGCGTGATATAGCCATATTCTTCCTGATACATATCCGCTGTCTGAAATTTCTCCAACTCCTCAAGCAACTCCACCGGATACTCCACGCGAAATCGCGTAATATGCTTGAGCATCTCACCCACAAACAGCAAGAAGACAAACAACCCACCAATACCTAGCTCAACCAAAATCAACACATAGATATTGTGCACTGGCTGGTACTCATAACCTTCAAGTAACGGGTACGCCTGCACAAAGGCAAAGGTATAGTTACCAATACCCACACCACGCTGCCAGTGCTGCGCAGCAAGTTCACGGCCGGTTTCATACAACGAAACACGCTCCTGCACCGACGGCGTTGCGAGAATCTCCGCGGATAAATACCGATTCGTCACCACATCACCATACAGTATGCTCAACAGACCCATGACAGCGACGAGCACGAGCGCAGCATCACGCGCAACGCGCAACAACGCGTGATTACGATTCACCAACAAATACACACCCAGTGCAGCTGCACAAATAAGCGTAACGATAATTCCCATGCGCGAAAAGGTAAAAAACAGCCCCGCACTGATGAGCACCAGCGCTCCATACGTGAGCACCGCCTCGCGTCGCGAACGCTGCGTAAGGAGTAATCCCACCGCACACATCAAACCAATGACCAAAAACCCCGCGAGTATATTGGGATGGCCAAAGGTACCGTATGCACGCAACACGCGCTCGGTCGCGGTTTCAATCACTGAAATTCCCTGCATCTGTGGTAACTTTTCTGAGACACCCAACCACGTGGAACCGGCAATACGCTGTGTAAAAAACTGCCACGACCCGATGACCCCCTGGAGTGCGGCACTGACCACCAGACACTGTGCGAGTCGGTGCAGCGACACAACGGCATGGCGAAGTAGTAACACCAGCGCAACTCCCTCGAGCAACCGAAGCGCTCCCAAGAGTGCGGTACGCACATCAATCGCAAACACCGCCGTCACGAGCGAGATCACCACAAAAACGCTCAGCAAGACCATCATCCAGTAACTTTTTTGATTACGAAAATGATGATCATCATCAAAATCTTTCAGATGCAGTACGACACCGGCAATACACAAAAGCGCGAGCAGTATTTCTGTCACGAAAATGCTCACCGTCCCATACTCCCACGGCACTCCCTGCAGCGTCCCTTGCTGCACAATCAGACGCGCCTGCCAGGGGATGAGAAAAACAAAAAGGCACAAGCCCCATCGAATGATTTGTTTGAGTAGTGATGTCATAAGGATGCCAGTCGTTGATAAAATGCCGCTGCATATTCAGCACGTCGGTCATGATCATGAAACTTGAGCATCTGGTCATTCACCACCACATCCGTTGAATTCACAACAGCTGCCTCCAGCGTCTCGCGAGACATCAGCGCCAACTGCAGACGCTTGGCAAATGGTTCAAGCACACGCGCCAATGTGACGCCAACCGCACTACCCCCTCGATAGGTACGGCGCGCACTCATCACCTTGGGAACACTCCCTCCCGCGTATGGGCGCATCCACTGATTCACCTCCAGAAAAGGGTGCGTGCGCGACTGCTCGGTCAGCGGCAGCAAACCGTGCATCCAAAATTGCAGGTAAATATCCTGCTCTTTTTGCAGCCAGCCAATATCAAGCGCATCGCCTGACAAGAAAAAACTCAAACACAGTTTATTGGCAGCGTTCCCGCCGTGAATACGCAACCCCGTCATCTCAGCGATGAACAAGGTCATGAGCCGAGTAATCCAGAGTGTTTTGGGGCGCGCGATAATAAACAGATCAATATCTGACTCATCATGTCCGGCAAAAAATCCTAAGTTATTACAAATATACGCCGCCTCCACCGTGGGCAGCTTGGTAATCAATGTCAAAGCGCGATGCGCGCGACTCAACTTGTCATGCACCAACGTATAGGTGCGCGTGCGACGCGCTACCAGGTCGCTGCGCCCGGCACGATGCCACATACCACTCGTCTGCTCAACTCCGGGAAGCTCCCGTAAACCGTTGAGAATATCACTCAATGTCGCTCCTTGCGGTGCACGCAAGTACAGCTGCACCTCAAGTGCGGTCAGCGGATGATCAAGGACATCAAAAAATGTAATGGTTTCAAAAATAGCTTGTCGCAATGAATCATTCATGATGACGATGAGTTACGCAAGGTAGCGGCTCCTGTTTTTGATGCGCGAGCAACATCAAGGTTCGTCGCCTCAAGCGCGCTACCTTTCTGTTTTGCGATCGCATCATCAACGATGATAAGACGTGGCTGAATATCAATAATATACTCGGCGGAAATCAACACTTCTCCCTGCACCAACCGCTGCATCAATGATGAGGGCTTAAGGTGAAGCGCAATAATACGCAACGTACCGATCTCCAGATCAAAGTCCCGCACACGGCCGAGAAGCTGGCCCGATTGCGTTTCAACCGAACTACCAACAAGTTGTGAATTGTTAACCACGCCTTCTCGCATAATAACGGTACCAAGCAAATTAAGAAGCTGGTGTCGCACGCTTTGAATACAATAAAATTGCCTGCTGACCCACCATGAAGAGTGTTGACACGAGCCAGTACAGCGTCAATCCAGCCGGAAGCGTCGCACCGATAATCAACGTCATGACCGGCATAAAATACATCATCTGCTTATTCATCGCCGACAACATCTTTTCGTCTTGTGATCCTTCAATCTCTTTGTTGTCAACCGTCGCCGGCTTGGTACGGCTCATCATCTTTGCCTGCACATACTGCGCAAGCGCCGCCAACACCGCGAGCACAATTGAAGCCTGCGCCATGTTCACGACATTAAAGCTCACCGTATCAATCGTCCCGGGATTTGAGACAAATCCGTACAATCGCTCAAAGCCTTCACTTGCCAGTCCGTGTACAAACACCTGATACACCGCAATAATGAAGGGCATCTGAACTAAAATAGGCAGACATGACGACATCGGGCTCACCTTCTCTGCCTTGTACAGCTCCATGAGCTGGCGCGCCTGCTCTTCTTTGTTATCCTTATACTTCGTCTGAAGCTCTTTGACCTTGGGTTGAATTTCCTGCAAGGCCTTTTGTGACTTGAGCGACTTATGCGTCAATGGATACAAGATAAACTTGATGACGATCGTCAGCATCACAATAGCAACACCAATATCATTACCCGGAATGACATTATACAGCCAGACCAGCGCGTTAAAAATTGGATTATAAATAAGTGTATCCCACAACCACATAAAATCGTCTTTAAAAGTTAATACCCCCCCTATCCTACCGCATCAACACGGTCTTGTATACCCACACATGTTGACAATTACTGCTCAAAGTATAGCATATCAGGCAGGAGGTTCCCATGGATGAACTCATTGCGTGGATGAAGGGCAGCGCGCTCATCGTCATCATCTTCTACTCGGTCAAAGGAATTCTTGTGCTCCTCGTCGGTGGCTGGATCGCACAAAAAGCACGTCGACGCAAAACTTCACAAGACTCCGATACATCATAGCAAAAACCGCCCCCCACCGGGAGCGGTTTTTTGATAGTTGTACTATTTTTATGCTGCAGCTTCTTCGTCTGCTGGTGCTACCTCATCATCAGGCGTACCGTCGCCTTCAGCGGCAACTTCCGCATCAGTATGCACTTCAATCTGTTCGTCAGCCTCATCAGCCACCACCGGCGCCTGTTCTTCAAGGGCTTCAGTCACATCTTCCGCTTCGACAGCTTCATCAGCAACCACTTCTTTCTTTGCCTGAGCAGGCTTTTGCACCAACTCTCCTGACTCATTGAGAATGTTGATCTTCCACCCAGTCAACTTAGCAGCCAAACGGACGTTCTGCCCCTCCTTACCAATAGCAAGTGAGAGCTGATCTTCGGGCACGGTCACGGTTGCCTCGCCTCCTTCACCATTTTCATTGGCAGGCTTAACGACCTCAACCGCCGTTACCTTAGCCGGTGACAATGCATGCGCAATATATACTGAAGGATCTTCATCCCATTCAATAATATCAATTTTTTCTCCACCCAACTCAGCAATAATCGTCTGAATGCGGGCACCACGCTGACCAACACATGAACCAATCGGATCAATCGACTCGTCGTCGGTGAAGACAGCAACCTTTGATCGCATACCCGCTTCACGAGCAATTGACTTGATCTCAATGTCACCCTGATCAATTTCCGGAATTTCAGTGGCAAACAACTTAGCAATAATCTGAGGATGTGATCGCGACACAACGATGCGTGGACCGCGCGCATCTTTTTCGACAGCGGCAACATATACCTTGATGCGATCTCCCGGGAAGTACTGCTCGTTGCGTACCTGTTGGTCAGGCATCATCACAGCTGTCGTCTTACCCAATTCGATAATGACATTACGACCATCACGACGTGAGACAAAAGCGTTGATGAGCTCACCTTCTTTGTCAACAAAATCCTGATACACCTTCTCGCGTTCCGCTTCACGTAATTTTTGGATGATCACCTGCTTCGCGGTTTGCGCTGCCATACGTCCAAAATCAGTCGGCACCTCAAGATCCGTGGTAATGACATCACCAACTTTGTAGCTTTTCTTAATTTTTTTTGCCTCTTCAAGCAAGATGTCAGTCTTAGGGTTATAGCGTAACTTGTCTTCACCTTCTTCCTCTTCAACTTCCTGCTCGTGATAATGACGGCGACGATCATCAGTTTGTTCCGGTTCTTCTTCTGCTCCAATCGTCATACCCTGTACCCACTTCTTGTCCAATCCGTTTTCACGAATCTGCTCCAGAAATTCTTCCGGGAAGTCAGCGACGGTCTTCTCGTCCCATACCTTCATCCCACCGGTTTCCATATCAAAATCAAACATGATGTTTTGATTCTTCTCACCAAAATCTTTACGATATGCGGCAGCCAAAGCGGTATTCAGCGTCTCCTGAATCTCCTCCATGGTCAGGCCTTTTTCTTCAGCGATCACCTTGATCGCTTCTTTGATTTGTTTAATATCCATACTACGAATGATTAATACGAATTCTACGAATGTCTACGAATACCACAAATGTGAGGAAATTCGCAAACCTTTTAATAAAAAACAGCAAGTATAGGAATACTTACTGATATATCCATGATAGCAGGCTTTTTGCCAAAAGTCAATCCCTGTCCCAGAGCTCCGCACCTCGATACAGCACTTTGCATCTTAATCTTTCACCTTCAACCTTAACCTTCAATCTTTCCTCCCTAATAGTACGCCTTATAATGCTTCACCCTGCAAGTACGACTCGTCTCATCAAGCTGCATGGCAATGAGATCAATGCGATAGTTATCATGTGCGATACGCTTTTCCATCAGATATTCAAGCACCGCGTGATTAAAACGTTCATGCTTGCGCGCATCAAATTCATCTTCGGGTAAGCCAAAGCCCTTTGTGTATTTTGCCTTTACTTCGCAAAAGACCAGCTGCTCTCCGTCTTCAAAGACGACATCAATCTCACCAAAACGCGTGTAGTAGTTGCGACACAAAACCATAAAGCCCTTACTGGTGAGAAATTCACAGGCAATACCCTCAGCTAACTTTCCTTTGTCGACATTTGATCTCTTGATCATACCCCAAGCCTACCGCAAGTCCACCAAAAAGAAAAGACCGCCCCCTCCGAATGTCGGATGAAGCGGCCCGCACGTACGTCAGCGTACATTCAGCGTATATGTTGATAGAGAATGAGCAGATGTTCACGGTGCTTGGGATAGCGCTGGAGAAAGTCAGGGCTCTCCAATGCCTGCGTGACACACGCAGACAGCTGCACCATCAACGGCTCGCTGGACATGCGCGCGCCCACCAGCGCTTTGGCAAGGTAGTAGCAGAAGAGGTGCGTGAAGCGCTCATCAGTAAACGTCTTCTGCGCATGCGCGGCGACATGCACCGCCTGGAACGAGTACCAGTCCTCACGCGTCGGATCCAGCTGCGCCAGTCCAAACAATGATTCCAGAAAAATCTGGTGCGCAACTGGTGAGTCCGGATGATCGCGCATGATCTCGCTGGCAAGTTGCTTGGCTTGCATGAACGACGCTTGCGCTTCTTGCTCCTGCATCTCGCTCAGCGCTGCACCTCGAGCCAACAGCTCGTGAGCGCGCCCTACCAAGTCACGTGATTCCTGCACCTGCGCACTCGCGCAACCGACACAGACGCTAATGATGAGAAGGGTAAATATCCGTTTCATTCTACTGCCCTCATTTCATGGAGAAACGATTTCCACTCGACGCGCAATGCCGCGCCAACTTTGGAACGAACAGCCTTGCTGCTCAAATCACGGTCGGTGAGCTTGCGCAGTTGTTCAGCAGCAAAATGCGCCGTCTCCTCACCCAAGATACCGTTATTGGCAACTTCGGCGATAACGAAACGCACGATGAGTTCATGCTGACGCCCCTGATTATCACGTACCAACTGCTCGTACACGGCGAAAGCTTTTTTACCTTTCAACGGATAGAGCTGTTGCATCACATCAGCATTGGTGCCGTAGCGCAGATCCTGATAGATGCTTTGCATCTTCAGATGCCGCTTGCGCGGTGTCAGGTCGTCAAGCGGTGTAAGCAGCGGCGCCAGTGCCGGATAGTCGACGGTAAAAAACCGTTCCATTTCCGCGGCAGTCGGTAACGGCTCATCGGCGAGGTCCAGTGGCGTCGTATGAATCATCGTCTTGAAGATGTCATAGACGTACGGCGATGCCTTGAGGAAGATAGTCCCCACCAGCGAAACGACGCGGGCTTGCGGCAGCCACATGACTGCCAACATAATCCCCTCCAACAGTTCTTTGATATCGGCGATAGTTGATCTCACCTCTTCTTTTTTCACAGTACACTCCTTGTTTTAAGCAATGGTTGAGCGTACCAATGTTACGTGCTTTTGTCAATGCAAAAAGTCAGCTCACGAGCATGTATTCAGCATCTAACCATGTCGTGGCTTACGTCAGGAAGCCAGTATAGGTAGCCCTCTGAGGGGTCTGGGGAGACAACCGTCCTGCCGTACCAAACAGTAGGACGATGTTACTTGGTCACAGGACTTTGTCTACCCAGCGACTTTTGAGGTACTTTTGGTCGGTCAAAAGTACCAAAGAATAAAGGTTATAGAAAAGATATACCGTAAAGCTTATGTCTTTGTACTTTTTGGCAGCAAAAAGTACCAAAAACTGCTAGGGGGCTCTATAGGCGTGACCCATGGTAACGGTTTAAGTTTTGGTGACCGCGCCTTGGAGAGCCCCCTAGAACCCTGGTTTGGCCTCTCATGTCGCAAACCCCTACACCCCTTTGGGGTGAAACAGGGTTTGCCCGATACGGTTAACATCTAATGTATAGACACAGGGGTTGACAAAAGTGTGATTTTCAGCTACGGTACTATGATTCGTACATTCACCCAACCAAGGAGGTCTCGCATGTCACACGAATCACGTGAGACCGAGGCACTCTCGGTCAAAGAACGGCTTGCTCGCCGCTTCGAACGCTTTTATGAGCGGCAACATCTGGAAATCGATGCCAATCGGTTCTTCTGGATTTTGTTCATAGCCAGCCACCTGCTCGTGCTCATGGTATGGATGGAATTTCTCACCTACCCGCTGGGCAAGTATCTGAACTGGACGCTCTCCAAGCACTTCCAAGAGGCGCAACAGATCATGGTAGAGATATACCGATATGCGCTGTTTGCCTATGTGGGTGTCAACGAAGTTGCCCGCGTCCAGGTGCGCAAGCATGATATCGGCACCCCGGGATTTTATATGGTCGGCATGTGGCTCCTCACCGGCTTTGTCATGCTGACCCTGTGCGGCATGTTCGACATGCTCACTATCCCCAAACAGCTCGCCGTCATCGTGCGCGATGTCGTAGGCGTCTTCTTTTTGGGCAAGGGCGCTGAGCTCTTCACCAAGCGGAAGTCGACAACGACACCATAGTCGTACGGAACCGTTCTGTTCCCCGCCACGCTCTCTCGAACCTCATCGAGTTCAACTCGACCGTTCAAGAGCGTGGCTTTTTTCATACAAAGAAAAAACCACCTCCCAAAAGAAAGGGGTGGTGGCGGTTGGTGCACGACGACACTCAAGTCTAGTTGAGCTGTGGCGCCGGAGATGTAGCTACCAGCGAAAACTGACGAATCGCTTTGAGCTGTTCATGAAACGCCTCGTCTTCGCGAGGCAGCATCTGCGTAATCTTGAGAAAGAACTCGAAAAAAAACTGCTTGATGTCAGCAATCCGCTGCGGACATGCGTCCGAGCGAAGAATTGGGCCGATTG
>CAZIQD010000029.1:0-9077 GCA_964541715.1 uncultured Gammaproteobacteria bacterium | reverse complement strand
TCCATGCAAGCAAGTATACCATACTCAATGAAAACAAAAACTCCCCCGACAAGCGGAGAAGTTTGAGCGTACTGCTTAGAGTACTGAGTCCTTTGCTGCTTTTGCAACGCGGAATTTCACCACAGTCTTTGCAGGGATATTGATAGTCTCACCTGTTGCCGGGTTGCGACCAACGCGCGCCTTGCGCTTCTGTTTGACCAACTTTCCGATACCAGGAATGGTGAACTCACCACTCTTTTTAACTTCGCTGATAACCATATCAGTGAAGCCTTCGACGAATTGTCCGGCGTCCTTCTTTGACACACCGAGCTTGTCAGCCAATGCTGAAAGCATCTGTGACTTTGTCATTTTTGCCATGGTACTACGATTTAAATTAGTTAGGCTTGATAATTATAGCGTTTTTACACTTTTTTGAAAAGGATGCCAGCGACCCTGTGGACAAATTACCGCCGGCAGGTCTGGTTGAGGAAGTCCCACTGCTCACACTCAAAGCCATCTTCAAAGATACATATACCGTACGGCGTATCATCCTCCTCATAGCGAACCTGTACCACGCCGCCCTGCGACAGACAAAATTCAACCGCCGGATTGCCTCGCTCAATAGTCGTGTAGCGCTCCTGTAGGGGCGCACAGGAACGACGCTGTTGGTTAAAATACGCCGCATATCCCAATACCTGCGAGCAACACGTATCCGTCGTACACGCAGCGGCACCACGATCAGTCCGAGCAGCACGATACCCAAACCACGTCGCAACACCTAACGTCACGAGAATAATAATAAACAGTCCTATGGCAAAGCTCTCAAGTGATGTTTGGCGCTTTTGTGGCATGTCGTCGTTTAATGATATAGGCAATTATAAAAGATATGAGTGCGAGTGGCAAACCAATCGCTAGTGTAAGAGCCCCTAGTAGCGCAAAGAGAAGCAGTGCCACTCCCGAATACTTAGGTGGATTAACGGTCACATTGATCGCAACAACAAGTAGTGTGGTGACGGGAATGAGCGCAAACATGATCCCTGCATAGTTCCAGCACCGCTGAGCAAACCGGTGAGCAACCGACTCCCTCAAAAGAATATATGCAAGCACGAGAAACACGACACCAAATACAATTAACCCCACATTCATCGGGTCATCCTGCCGATAGCGGAAGAAAAACGCATTACCAAAGCAAGCAAGCGCAAGCGGCAGCAATAAAGCGGAGCGGACAAGTTTTTGTTTTATTGATTGAGCCATTTGCGTAATTGTGCTAATGGACGCTTCCCTGTCCGTAAATACCAGTATCCGTACGACGAAACGATCAGCGCACCCACCGTGTTGGCAATAAGGTCACCCATCGTATCGAGCAAGCCTGACTTTTGCATATTCAGCCCAAACGCCGTATCCATAGAAAACTCTCCAATTTCCCAAAACACGCCCATCGTCTGCGCAAGCGAAAAGGAGAAGATCGCCAGAAACAGCGGACTCAGGTGCAGTGAAATTCTTTTTTGAGTATTTAACAGATATGCGATGATAAAGCCCAGGAAGGCGACCATAAACCCTGAGACCGCATGCAACACCAGATCCCACCACCAAAACTTCGTGTAAAAATAATTAATCTCACCAAGATACAGCGAGGCATAAATAAACAACAGGAGCGCAATCTCAATCTCCGTGGGAAAATCAATATCCAGCGCCTTCTCCAGGATAACTGGCGTGACAATAATGACAAATGCCAACACGGCAACTGACAAGACAAACCAGTCCTGCTCATACGCACCGATAATAATCGCCAACAACAAGAGCAGTGCAAATGCACGCCACATCCAGCGTTGTACAGCTTCTATGTTCTTTCTCATGATTGCTGATATGATCCTCCCGGACGCACAAAATGGCAGGTATACCCGCCCGGGGTTTTAATCAAATAATCCTGATGGTAGTCTTCCGCCGGCCAAAACGTCTGCAACGGTTCAAGCGTTGTGACGACCGGACGATCCCATCGTTGTGACGCATTCACCACATCAATCATCTCCTGCGCCGCCTGACGCTGCTCGTCATTGGCATAAAAAATGGTTGACCGGTATGAGGTGCCGACATCATTACCCTGACGATTCAAGGTCGTGGGATCATGCACTTGAAAAAAGAAATCAAGAATCTCACGATACGAAATCTGATCGGCATCATAGGTAATTTTCACCGCCTCGGCATGACCGGGATGATGCTCATACGTCGGGTTGTTATTTTCTCCACCCGTATACCCCACCTCCGTATCAATGACGCCCGGTAGCTTACGAATTTCATCTTCCATTCCCCAAAAGCAGCCGCCGGCCAATACCGCCTCTTGTTGGTGCATAGTCATATCCTTAGTAAATCGGTTCGCCCATGGTGTAGCTAAAGAAAAATGAAACATCAACATCATCAATCATACTCCCCCAGTTCGCGCCGTACAATCGCTGCGCAACATCTGCTGAGGTAATCCACCGGAGCACGCCACTGCTATCAACAGCATACACCTTGGGGTCAGACTGGATCTTCACGAGCTTCGTACCTGGACGATAGGTCACTAATCCACCCAATGGAGTCGCTGACAACTGTTCGGCGGTAATGACCTGCACATTGGTAAAGTTTTCGTACCAGCTGTAAAAGACGCGATCGGTTGGGAATGCATACCGCTTGCCGTCACGTCCGCAATAGTACACGGCACTTGATGACGACGTGCGCATCAACGCGTGCTCCTGGCACGGTCGAATAACAATCGTACTCAAAGCACGGTCATCGCTAATCGTGACTGCTTCATCTCGAACCGCGTCAGGATCATACGCAGACTGGACTTGTGTAGAGTCATCGCTTCCCGTAAAGCCACTCTGCGCAGCTAGCAAACTCAAGTACGGGTTCATGGGTGTCCCATCAGGTCGATGAATTTCAAAATGCAGATGCGAGCCTATATTTTCCGCGTTCCCCGAATCCCCCATATACCCGATAAACTGGCCACGCGTGACACGAGCACCTTTGCGTACCTCGGGCGCAAATGCCCACTCAATACCACCCTGTCCGTCATCGGTACCAGGGGTATCATTATTCACATGTAAATAAACGTACTCATACCCTTCGTCGTCGCGAATCCATACACCCCACCCCCATGATGGCTCGGTTTCGGGTAAGAAGGTAACCACGCCGTCAACTGCGGAAATCAACGGCGTCATCTTGTCGCCAATGAGATCAGTCGCATGATGCGTGCGCCCTCCGCTGCGGGCATCATCAAAGTCATCTTTAAAAAACACCTCCCCATCCACCGGGAACACGATATCACGAATCTCCTCTGCCTGCACTCCGGCAGCCAGTATGATTCCAAAGAGTATCATACATGTAGCAATGGTATATCTCATGTTTTCAGTATAGCATTTTGGGGGTAAACATGAAAACAATCGCTCGTGATTAAGGGATTGATTACCAGAACATCCTATGCTACACTACTCCTACCTTGGGCGGTTAGTATAATGGCCCGCCTTCGTTAAAACTATGGCGGGTAAATAGCACAACGGTCTCCAAAACCGTTAGCGTAGGTTCTCAGCCGAAGGCTGATCCGCCTCTGGCGGAGATTCCACCTACAAATTTCATAAGTTCATACTACAGATGCTTTTCTGTAGTCACAAGGGCGGTTAGTATAATGGTAGTACAACGGTCTCCAAAACCGTTAGCGTAGGTTCGATTCCTACACCGCCTGCAGAACAAAAAGTCGTCACGACATGGCGGCTTTTTGGTTTATACTCCGCATGAGCCCTCATAGAGGAAGTTTTCACCAACAGGTGAACAAAGAGCCCTCATACCCCCACCCCCTGGACAAAAATTTTGATCTATGCTACTATAGGTACATCAAGATAGTCTCAAAAGTCCAAGTAGTCGAGTTGAAGGCGTATTCCTGATATCTAACTAACGTTTCTTACATTATGCAAGAAGGAATTATCGCTCGCCTGACCGACAAAGGCTTCGGATTCATCAAGCGTGACGGACAAGAAAAGGATCTTTTCTTCCACTCAAATGGTCTCGTAGGCGTAGCCTTCGACGATCTTCGAGAAGGTGACAAGGTTACTTTCGAAGTTGAGGACAGCGAAAAGGGTCCCAACGCCGTAAACGTACAGGTTGTATAATCATGGCGTAGGAGCTCACGCTCCTCTCATGACACATCCACTCAAGACACTCCCCCGGGAGTGTCTTTTGGTTACACACTTACACCACAAAAACGCCCCGTACGGGGCGTTTTCTATGCTTCCTATTTCTTGAGAATCTGCTTGATGATCCAAACGATCAGTACCACGAGCAGCACCCAAAGGGTGAAAGGGATCAACGATCCCCAAAAACCCATATATCCGTACATCGGGCCTGCAAACCATTGCATCATAGGTGTGTGATAAGTGAATTAAACAAACTACTCTAGTTTTTTGCGCTTCAAGAGGAGTGCGTTTGCCACGACCGAAACGCTACTGAGCGCCATGGCAAGCCCGGCGTATTCCGCCTTGAGCAGTCCGAGTGCGGCAATTGGAATACCGACCGTATTGTAGAAAAGCGCCCAAAACATATTTTGCTTAATTTTGTTATAGGTGAGCTTACTCAACCGAAGCGCGCGCGGTACGTCACGTACATCATTTTTCACCAAGACAATGCCACCTGCTTCAATCGCAATATCCGTACCGCTCCCCATGGCGATCCCCAAGTCAGCCTGAGCCAGCGCCGGAGCATCATTGATACCATCTCCCACCATCGCGACGACCTGTCCCTCCTGCTGCAATGCCTTCACCTGCGCCGCCTTGTCGTCAGGCAACACCTCGGCAAAGACATTTTCAATGCCCGCCTGCGCCGCAATTGCCTGCGCGGTCGCCTTATTATCTCCTGTCATCAGATACACCTCAATCCCTTGCTTCTTGAGCTGTGCGATAGCCTGCGGTGAGGATTCCTTCATCACATCGGCCACGGCAATCATGCCATAATAGTTCTCATCTCGGGCAACCAGCATCACCGTCTTCCCTTCCTGCTCTAAGGCATTTTTGCGGTCACGTAACTCCTCGGGTATTGCAACCTGTGCCTCTTGCATAAGTTTACTTGTCCCGACGCGAATCAGTGCTCCTCCAACGACACCCTGCACACCACCACCTACGGTTGCTGCAAATGAAGTCACCTCAGCAAGCGGTAGGCCGCGCTCCTGTGCCGTACGCACAATCGCCTGCGCCAATGGGTGCTCTGACACCGCCTCAACTGAGGCAGCCAGCTGTAGCACATCATCATGTTCACTCACGACATCCGTCACTGCTGGCTTACCATGCGTAATCGTCCCCGTCTTATCAAGGACAATTGCCGTAATAGTATGACCCGCCTCAAGCGCCTCACCGCCACGAATCAAGATGCCATTTTCTGCACCCTTACCCGTTCCTACCATAATCGCCGTGGGCGTGGCAAGTCCAAGGGCACAGGGACAGGCAATCACCAAGACTGCCGTAAATGCCAGGAGCGCCTGGACAAACGTGCCGCCGACAACGAAGTACCAGACGAGGAAGGTAATCATCGCAATTACCACCACTGCCGGCACAAAGTAGCTCGACACCTTGTCGGCAAACTTCTGAATCGGCGCTTTTGAGGTCTGCGCCTCCTCCACCGTCTTCACAATCTGCGCAAGCAAGGTATCACTACCAACTTTCTTCGCTTCAAATTCAAAGCTACCGGTACTATTCATCGTTGATCCGATGACAAAGTCGCCTGCCTTTTTCTCGACCGGTAAACTTTCTCCTGTCACCATCGATTCGTCAATCGCTGAATTACCCGTCGTAATCACACCGTCAACCGGCACTTTTTCACCCGGGCGCACCAAGACAATGTCGCCAACGACAACCTGCTCAAGTGGCACCTCAACAAACGATCCCTCGCGCTTCACGCGCGCTGTCGTCGCCTGCAATTGCATCAGCTTTTTAATCGCCTCTGAGGTCTTGCCCTTGGCACGCGCCTCAAGCCATTTACCGAGCACGACAAACGTAATCAACAAGCTTGAGGTTTCATAAAACACCTCACCCTGGATCAGAAAGGTGCTCGCCAGGCTGTAGAGATATGCAGCAGAAGTACCTACGGCAATGAGCGTGTCCATGTTTGCCGTCTTGTTCTTCAAGCCATACCAGGTACCGCGGTAAAAACGCCAACCGATGTAGAACTGCACGATGGTCGCAAGCATCGCCTGCACCAAAAAGCTCGTCGAGCTCTTGTCCATGAGCACCATCGACAAGATGATAATCGGCAAACTGAGAACCAAACTCAAGAGAAACTGATTGCGCTCCTGGTTTGCCTCCATGGTGTGATGATCATGTCCTTCCATGCCATGCTCGGGCATTTCCTCCGCACGAACTTCATAACCAGCCTCCTTCACGACGTGTGCCACCAACTCATCGCTCACACCCTCCGCAAACTCGACAGTCGCCTTCTCGGTGTTGTAATTCACCACAGCGTTCTTCACACCGGGCGCGTCTTTGAGATTTCCTTCGATCACGAGCGCACAGCTCGCGCAGTGCATTCCCTTGATCGGATATGTCTTTTTGTGTTCCATAGGTTTATTCTATCACAATTATCGCTGCTCCGTAGGTCCCCATCCCCATCGAACAGCTGAACGGGAAGGTTCCGGTCTTGGTCGGCGTGAAGCGAATTGTTCGTACGCCATTTCCCAGATATTCATTAATTCCCAAACCACGGGAGAGTAAGGAGGTCATACATCCCGCTGCCTTTGTCGCATCAATTTCCCATGCGACAGGAACTCCCTTCTGTACCGTGAATTGATGAGGTACATAGTCAATACCATCAATAGCCATGCGCAGTACCTGCACACCATCTTCTACTGGCGCGAGTACTCCTTGCTGAGCAGCAGGGCTTGTAACGCTCGAGGTCAGTGCTGCAGATAGCCCCGTTAACGTGAGACCGCTTTGCACGGTAATAACCCCAAAAAGCACCGCGACAATACCCGCAATGCGCAACAAATATATCCGAAACCCTCCAGAACCAAAGCCCGAGACAACTCCTAACCCAAAGAGTACCGGTGCTGTCCCCAGCGCAAACGTCCCCATGATCAACGCACCCTCAAGGACGCCGCCGTTACTCAGGACAAAGAGCTGGAGCGCTTGCGTAAATCCGCAGGGCAAGAAGAATGTCCCCGCACCCAACAATCCCGGTGCCCAGGGCGAATCACTTTCAGAAAGGTCATGAACTTTATGTGCAATACCTTTGGGAAGTGGAATTTTAAGCCGTTGTAATCCGGGGAATATTCCCAGGATTTGAGTTCCGAGTACCACCATAGCAATACCGGCAAGCAGCGAGATCAACCCACTCATCACTGGTGACAAGGCAAGTGCAGAGCCAACGCCTCCTAAAACAGCTCCTAAAGCAGCGTAGCCCACGATACGGCCTGCATTAAAGAACAGTTGCGGCTTCAGTCGGTGTTCAAGTGACTGCGCTGCATGGCGCTGGGCATGGCGAGCGGTAACGGCTACCACCAACCCTCCGGTCACCGCAAGGCACGTCGAGAGTGAAGCGACAATACCGACAAGAAACACGACCCCTAACGTCATGCCATCCCCGATACGCGCAAACTCAGGCACTATCTGATTCTTACTCAAAAATGAGTATAGCCCTATCACAAACAATGCCATCACGGCAATTTCAACGTACTCTTGAGGAGTTAATCGCTTGTGTGCAACATCTGCACGTATCTGATCGCCATTAACTGAGGCCACCTGATAGTGTCCATCATTAATGACGCTTTGTAATTCTTCCTTGGGAATATCACGGTTTGCGCGAATACGCGCCGTACCAGCACTATGACGCACCGTCGCTTTCTGCACTCCTTCAATCGCCTTCAGTTTGCGCTCGAGAAGCACTTCACAGCTTTGACACGTCATCCCGGTAATTTCGAGCTCAATCGTTTTTTGTGTCATTATATTTTTTATTACTCAGCTCACAGAACGATCATCCGTGAAGCGAGTAATACTTGGGATGCAAGACCCCTCTGGAAAAAAGTTGTACTGTATGAAAATCACGCCGGAGACGAAACTGAGGCGACGGCTCAACGATCAACGGCGCCGGTGCATACGCAACCAAAAGGCGCAGCATTGCCATCAATCCAAGTGCAAACAATGCAGCCGCCGCAACAAATGACGTCGGCGTCACTGCAACATCTTCCAATGCCTCAGTAAATCGAATCACTGCACAGGTGAATTCCATTTCCTCGCAAGGCACATGCATGTGCTGCATCAGAGGAGCGCACAGCAAAAAACTCACAAATAACAGGAGTATCGCGATCAAACTTCTTTGCATGAAAGATTCCATATTCATACTATATAGTGTATACCCGCTCATACGAGTCCGTCAACCAGCTACTCACCGACCTCTACCCCAACACCAAGCTGCTGCGCATATCCACGGATCACTTCAAAATACCGCTCGCGATGCTCCTCGCTCACTGCATCACTCGAAGGAAATATCTCCGTAAGTGGATTAATCTTAGTGCCAAATTTCACCATTTCATAGTGCAAATGTGGGCCCGTCGAAAACCCGGTTGACCCAACTGAACCGATCACATCCGCCTGCGCAACACGAGCACCCTTCTTCACATGAATCTTGGAAAGATGCGCGTAGTTCGTAGAATATGTTTCGTTGTGCCGAACGGTGATAAAGTTACCGTACGAACCGTTCCACCCCGCAAAAGTAACCGTACCGTCACCCACTGAGCGCACCGGCGTGCCCGTCGGTGCCGCATAATCAATCGCACGATGCCCAGTGAAGACATCAAATGCTGCGACATAACGCGAACCTGTCGTAAATCCTGAAGTAATGTATTTATATTCAACTGGTGCTTTCAAAAAAACACGCTGCACTGAATCACCTTTTTGATCATAGTACCCTTTCACCTCCTCGCTATCTTCGAAATAAAATGCGTAGTACGGCTTACCTGCGTTCACGTACTCCGCAGCAAAAATTCTTCCCGGCATTACATACTCACCATCACGATACCGCTTCTCATAGATTAATCGAAACGTATCACCCACACGCACGTCCATGGCAAAATCAACCGTCCA
>CAZIQD010000028.1:0-9079 GCA_964541715.1 uncultured Gammaproteobacteria bacterium | reverse complement strand
CCGTTGCGCAAAATATCACGCAACTCATCCAACTCAGGTGAAAAGCCGGGGGCAATCACATTCCCATGAACAAGCTGTACGGGCGGATCCTCGTGAAGCGCTGCATCAAGATATTCCACGAGAGCTGTGCCATCGGGTAACGCCCCCGTCAAAGCGATTAATTGCGCATGCGTTGCGACAAGTTGCGCAATCTCGGGCATACGACGCAAACTTTCTCGCAACGCCAAAAGGTCGCGTGGCGTTCCTCGGCGCGCAGTAATACGGCTAACGAGACGCTCAATATCGCGAACAGACGTGAGCGATTCACGCAGCTTCTCCAAATCTTGTGGTGCGGCCACCAACGTCGCCACGGCGTCAAGTCGCTGCTGAATGTGCTCACGAACAGTAAGGGGACGCACGAGATGCGTGCGCAGCAAGCGCCCACCCATAGATGTCACGGTCTGGTCAATTGCCCCTAGCAGACTTCCCCGCTCCTCAAACGTTGCATTATTCATCAAGAGCTCGAGATTGCGCATCGTCGCACGATCAAGGAGCATCTGTCCCGACGCAAGGTATAACTGAATGCGCGTAAGATTGGTTAAGGCCGTTTTTTGCGTGTCATGCACATACCGCATAACAAGCGCAGCTGCGCGGATAGCAAGCGCGTAGTCAGCGGTCAATCCGAATGAATCAAGCGAGGAAACTCGAAAGCGTTCACATAAAAATTCCTCGTCCGACTGAAAGCCGCTTGGCTGATACGTGTGCAGATACGCTCGTTCACTTAATTGCGCAATAAACTTTTCGTCGCATCCATGACGGCTCAGCATGATAATTTCCGCGGAATCGATCACAGCAAGTTCATCTAAGACACGACTTGCGCCACGCACCTCCGTTACTTTACACTCGCCTGTCGTAATATCAACCGAGCAGACGCCAAACAGCTCTTGTGAAGCAAGAATTCCTGTCACATAATTGTGTTGCTTAGCAGCGAGGACCGTGTCATCATACGTTGTCCCGGGCGTGACAACACGCACCACAGCACGCTCAACAATTCCTTTTGCATGAGGTTCCGTTACTTGCTCACACAGAGCAACCTTTTTCCCAGCTTGTGTAAGTTGTGAAATATACCCTTCTGCCGCGTGATGTGGGACGCCGCACATTGGCATCTCATGCTCACTCCCCTTGTGACGAGCGGTAAGCGTAATATTCAAAATGCGTGACGCCTCTTGAGCATCATCGCCAAACATTTCATAAAAATCACCCAATCGGAAAAAAAGAATACAGTCATGATACTGCTTCTTAATTGCGTTGTATTGGTCCATCATGGGCGTCGCCATGCGGCTATTGTACCATACCCGCGTTTTTGCACAACAAATAAAAAAGGGGTGCCTCGTGGCTACCCCGGGAGATATCAGCGCATGAAATGAGAGATGTTCACGACTCATCACGCCGCTCAAACGCCTCAAGCAACTCATCATAGAGTTCGTCATGATCGATCTGGGCAAGAGCGGCTTCTTTGTCGGCGCCATCCGCTTCTTGGATCGTCGCCGTCTGTCGCGCCGGTCGCCCCAGGCGCGCGGCAAACGCACTGAGTGAGGCAAATGTTGGGCGTGATTGAATCATACGGCGAATGCGCTTGTCATCAGAGACCACGGTCATGTCGCTACTGCGCGCATGGCCATTCACAAAGTCAATGATCGCATCGTCTGCATCACGGCCATCGATTTTTTCTACCCAGACAATGGTAAATTGATGATCATCTTCGTCGGCAATCCTGCCGTACGGAGGTAATCCGTCAAAGTACAGCCGAATAGCCTGTTTTTTCTGAAACCGGCGCAGCACGCCGATGAGCCAACGGATATTGGGTTCTGAGCGATCCCTGCCAAAGTGGCCCAGCAGGTTGTTGCCGTCAATAATGAGCATAGTATACCTCCTTATCCGATACTATCATACATTTGAGAAAGCGCAATTCCTGTCGCCATCGCTGCGTTGAGTGACTCAACACCACCCGCGCCCGGCAAGGTGTACGTCATATCAGCAACCCGCAGTACTTCCGGCGTTATTCCTTGAGACTCGTTACCGACGATAAGGGCGGTTCGATGAGAAAACTTCGGCTTTTGTATCCTTCCTCCAAGGGCTAATGCAATGCTTTCATACTTATGGTGGCGCAATTCTTCGATCGCCTCGACAAGATTCATGTCTTCGTGACACTGCACTCGAAATAACGAACCCATCGCCGACTGAACAACCTTTGGATTATAGATGTCAACGCATCTCTCACTCAGCAACACCTGACGTACCCCATACCAATCCGCTGTACGGATAATCGTCCCGACGTTTCCCGGGTCCTGGAGGCCATCAAGCAACAGCACAGGTTCATCAAATCGAAGCGAGGACGGCGTGTGCTGTGCGATAACCGCAAGACATCCTGGTGGCGTGGTAAGAGTTGAGATCTGCTCATACTCTCGGTCTTTGATCACTTCCACAGGAACCTTACGCATACCCGCTGCGCGCATAATAGTAAGCGCACTCGATTCCTGTGCGCGCGAGCCACTGATGTAGATACCCAGAATTTTCTGCTGAGCATTCAGCGCCTCTGTAACAATCGTAAAACCCTCCGCAAGGTACGCCCCTTGCGCGTCACGACCCTTTTTCTGCTGCAATAGACGTAGCTGCTTCAATGCTCCTTTTGAAATATTCATCTTGCTTTTTAATAATCCCCTTGCGCATACACGTTACGCGCATTCCATGAGGCAAATCCAAAGCCACCCGCATCTTCAATTGCCCTGATCTGCGCCTGCACCATAGGACGGTCATACACGGCGCCGATATCAAAATCCTGAATCCAAGGACGAATTTTTGCTCTATTGAGGGGGACCTTTTCAATGCGCTCACGCGCCTTCACGATGCCCGGATACAAAACCTCGTACGGATGCTGCGCAGGGTTGGCAAACCCATAAAACCCCGATGGGTAGTGCGACGGGTACATCATCGGCATAATATAGTCAAAAAACGGAGCAGCATCTTCAATCAGCTGACCGATACTCATGTCGTCTGTACGAAGCGTCGTCAGTCCAAACAAATCAGCTGACGTATAGACCGGTTGATCTTTCATCCCTTCAAAGAGTTGTGCAAAAAAGCCAGCGACAATTTCATGCCGGGCAAACGAACCATCCCAATTTTTAAAGCGCATGCGACTTAACGGACCGTCCGAAGGAAAGCGAATATAGTCGAAGTTAATTTCGTCAAAGCCAAGCGTCGCGGCGTCTTGGGCCAGTGCGATATTATACTCCCACACCTCTTCAATCGTGGTATCAACCCAGGTCAACCCTTTCCAGTCGTGCCATAAGCCACCGGCGCTGTCCTGCACCGCCCATTCAGGACGCGCTTGTGCGAGGGCAGGATCTTGAAATACCGTCTGACGAGCAATCACATAAATATCCTGCTCATGAAGCTCCTCAATGAGCGTCTCAATATCCTTAAGAACGTCCTTACTCAAATTCAGTTCTTGTGCGAGCGGGACCTGCGTATCAAAGTATACGTAGCCCGTGTAATCCTTGATATCAATAACGACAGCATTCAGCTCTGTCGCGTTAATAATATCGATGATGCGCTGCATGCGCTCACGGTTTGCGGCGGTATGTGCGGTCACGTAGAGCGCGCGCACTTCCCGCTCCTCAGGCTTCATGCGCACAGGCACGACAGGCTCTTCCTGCGGCACAGGGTCCGACACCTGCTCAGCAACCCCAATGCCCGTATCCTGCTCAACAGGGTCCGCTGGCGAGGAAATCGGCTGCGAGTACACGACAAAAGCGGCTAAGACACATAATGCCACGCCGCCAATCAGAATATTGATGAAGTTATTGAAGCGTGTCAAATCCTTTATTGTTATCGATTGTCAGTGATGCGGTAAAGGTTGGATATCGTTCAAGTGTCGTAATCGGCTCACCGTACACATAATTCGTGAAGTAGTAATTCTGCAAATCAATAACCTGCGTACGATACTCCTCTCCATGCACCGCTTCCAACACCCACTCGTCGACGGGCGCGATCACATTGCGCTCAGTCACTAAATAGGTGTTGAAGTCTGTCGGCGTCTGCAAAAGGTTACCTGGTTTAATTGTAACATTGCCTCCCAGAGGGATTTCTTGCATTTCTGAAAGCGGCATAATTCGCTCAACACCATAGTCACCGTACCATGACGTCAATGTTTCCTGCGTCGGGAAAATATAACGCTTCCCATCAGCCGCAAAATAATACACTGACCCATTCTCCTCAAGCTGCACTACTTTTTGCTGCTCTTCTTCGGTTGCCGCCGTCGCAAGCGCCGAATTCCTATTTTCTTGAATTGCAACAAGGCGCTCCTGCTCTTGGGGCGATAAGGTATCAATAACTGTATTTTTCTTATGTGCACAGCCGGTCAGCACGATAAGCGCGCAGGCGAGCACCACAATTCCAATTTTCTTCATATATACTGATTATAACAGAGGCTACAACTTATTCAAGTTCAATGAGAAGATTCTTCTCAATCTTGCGCTTATGCCCCAAAAGCTTCGATCGCGTCTCTCCTGAGACAAAAAATTCACAAATATGCTTATGCCCAAACTTCGACAACCCCACCTTATCACCAACTTTTTTATGCTGTGTGGATTTGAGCACCCACTCCTCTTCGGATAGTTTTTTAAATCTCTTGAGCGATTTGAGCACACCTTTACGCGTCGGCCAAAACTTTAAAAAGACCACGTGCTGCAAGGTCTTTGATTTAATAATCGGCGCACGACCAAGCTTAATCAGAATGTCGTTAAGATAATGACTATAGCCATAGGCATACGACAAGAGTTCTTGCCGATATCCCCCAATGCGCGCCCCAATTTCCACAATTTTAAAGCCGCTCTTGGTGCGATAAAATTCGACATGCGCCGTGCTTGAGCGAATACCGAGCGCATGGATACTGTCTTCAATAACATTGCGCGCAGTCGCCTTCTCCTCGTCAGTGAGACGAGACGGCGTCATCTGCGCGTACATAAAGAAGTCATCATGACCGATATCCTTCCCGGTCGTTAATTCAATAAACTGCGTCCAGTACGTCTTACCCCGGGAGTTAATGTAGACATCAACAGAGTACAACTGCCCTTCAATGAGCTGCTCCACCAAAACTTCAGGTGTCTGTTCATTTTTGTTTTGTTTGTAAAGTGCCTTGATTTTACGAGAGGTGTCTTTGAGCGTCGCCTCAAGCTCCTCACGATAATAGCACGTAGCGACCAATTGACTTTTGGTGAGCGCAGCCGGCTTCACGACACACGGGAACTTCACATTCTTTTCAATTTCAAAGAGCGTCTTTTCCGTCGCATCCGTCACAATCATAAAGCGAGGAGTTGCCTTGGGTACATACTTTTTAAGCGCCTGGCGCATCTTAATCTTATTATTGCAGACACGGATCGAGCGACCCGTGGGAAGGCGCAAGTACGAAAACAACGGCACAATACGCGCATACGCCGGCATATAGTATTCGGCAAAACAGTTCACCGCAACAACCTCATCGTGAATCTCAAGCAAGGCGTCTTCAATAGCCTTCTCACTCTGGGTATTGGTTTCTATGTAGACATCCAGGCGAGCCTTGGTGTCAGCATCAACCGCTTCTTCACGAGACGTGATTAATCCAAGACGGTACTGCTTGTTATCAAGCTCGCTTAACCAAGCAACCGCCTCAAACACCTTCACATTTACCTTCCCCACGTAGAGGATGATGTTTTTTTCCCCTTGCTTCATATGAAGAAAAGTCGTTTATAAGGCTTCTAGTGTAGCACGCTTTCCCCTACACTTCAACCGTCTAGACCCCGATGAAAGTTTTGATCTCCTTGCGCGACAAGTAGCGATAATCACCCGAGGCGATGTCGTCAAGACGCAGCCGTCCAATACGCACCCGTTGCAATGCTGTTACGGTATACCCCAGCGCCTCACACATACGCCTGATTTGGCGATTTTTACCCTCGACAATCGTCAGTGACAGGGTGTTTTTGTTCACCTTCTCCGCAACCGCAGGCAGCGTCACCCAGTCCCCGATATCAACGCCTTCTTCGAGTGCATCCAATGCCTCTCGGGTGATAGGCTTATCAACAGTCACCAGATACTCTTTGGGGATCTGATTTTCCGCCTTAAGGATTTTATTGACAATCGATCCGTCGTTTGTCAGTAACAATAAACCACTCGTCTTCACGTCCAGACGACCGATCGGAAAAACCCGCTGTTCTAATTGTAAAGCATCAACAATTGTATTGTTTGCCGAAGGATCTTCAGTTACCATCACGCCATACGGCTTGTGGTACGCCAGATACACATACTCGACGTCTTGCTGGAGACTCATCCCGTCAAGTGTCACCTCATCCTCTGGCTGCACCTCATCACCAAGCTTGGCAGTGCGGCCATTGATACGCACACGCCCCTGAGCAATCAACTGGTCGGCACCACGTCGCGACGCCGCACCCGTCTGTGCAATGTATTTATTAATTCTCATTGAGTATCGTCAAAAATTGAGTAAAGTCCCCCGTTACAATAAACCCAGGCAAGAGCAACGCATCGTTCGCAGTAATCTCATAGGCATGATCAAGCGTCCTCCCATATCGGTAACCAACTTGCTCTGTTAACGCCACCAGCGCATCGTCATGTAATCCGAAGGGGTAGACAAATGTCTGTACCGGCTCCTCCGTAATTGACTCAAGGCGCTCTTTGCTGGCGCGCAACTCACGCTCCTGCGTTACCCCATCAACGCGCGTCAAATAGGGATGCAAGACACTGTGACTGGCAATTTCATGACCCGCCTCATGCACCTCACGAATCATCTCAGCAGTCATGTAATTGCTATTGGTCAGCGCATTGGTAAACGGCGCGAATACTCCTTTCATGCCATATGCCTCCAAGAGCGGGAAGACCGTTTCATAATGACTTCGCGAGCCATCATCAAAGCTCAAGATCACTGCCGGCTCGGCATATGCACCACCGGCAAAAATATCCTCGAGCTGCTCAAAGGTATACGTCGTATACCCACGCTCCAAAAGATACGCCAATTGTTCTTCAAGTTCCTGTGGCGACATGATGTAGAGACGATCAGTAGCACTATCTGACTGTCGATACGGACGAATTTGATGATAGACGAGGATCGGGATCTGTAGTGATTCGCGTGGTTCACGGCGCACCTCATCAACAGAGACACCGTTTATATCAAAAACCTTTTCGTCACCCGTCCGCATGTCACGAATCACAAAATAAGCACTTATCAGCACAATCATAATAAGTGCACCCCAAAAAACGGTCCGACTTTGGTGAAGCGATTTCTTAGTTTGAGGATTCATACGCCCTAGTATAGCGCAAAGATTAACTCCTCACAACAAAACAACCGTCTCACCCGAAACGGTTGTCACGTATCTGTTTAAAGATATCTCACGAACAGCTCTTACACGTGCCATTATTGCAGTCAGAGCAGTCGCAAAGGAGGAGCAAACCTCCGATAATACCAATATTTTTGAGAAGTTGCGTTAATTGCATCTGATCAGCCAAATCGAGGTGAAACAACAGCGTCGTAATAGCAAGGTACAGCGCTACGAGGCCAGCAACGCGCTGCAACTGCTTACCCGCGATGATAGCAAGACCACCACCGAGCTCAAACAGAATAGCCACGACAACACCTGCTTGCGCCACGCCACCAGACACACCGAGTACCGCGGTAATATACCCCGCCGCTCCCGCAAAACCAATGACCTTTAAGACACCCATGACGACCAAGAAGAGCCCCAAGAGCCATCTTCCTGTCGTCTGTCCTTTACACAATATTTGCATATGCATGTGAAAGTTAAGAATTAAAATCTAACCTCAGTATATCAGATTTCATGCGGGGGTGTCTCGCGCCGCAACACCACACCCTGCAGTCGCTCAATAATAAACGGTCCGACAAACGAGGTCGCGATGCTCAAAATAATAATTGCGGTGGCAATCTGATCATCAAAAATCCCCTCCTGCACAGCGACAAAGGTGACGGCAAGTGTTGCTGACAGACTTGGTGTTAGTGCAAATCCTACCAATGCGGCCTCGTAATGGCTATACCCGGTAATACGTGCCCCAGCATAACCGCTCACAACTTTTGACAGAACTGAGCCGGCAATAATCGCGCCCGTCAACGCAAGAACAGCACTACCCTCAAAAAGCACGAGGATATTCACCGACGCACCAATCACGACAAAAAATATGGGGATAAAAAATCCATAGCTGATAGTTTTAATTTTTTCCACAAACTCTTCAGACTGGAGGTTGTCAGATAACATCATACCAGCAAAAAACGCCGCGAGAATGGGATGAAAACCTAACACCTGGAAGATGACGACAATGCCCAAGAGTAACGCGAAGACCCAGCGCACCTCGAAATTAAAGACATCCTGCCCCTGCGGCCGGACAACATACAAAAACTTACGCAACTTAGGAATCATCACACGCAACGCGATGATCACCGCAAGCGCCAAAAGATAAAATAACGGTAACGGCAGCGAACTCACGGGACTCACCGTCTGCAAGATAATAGAAAGAAAAACAAAACTGATGATATCAACAACAATCGCCGTGGCAATAATATCTTGGCCAACATGACGCCGCATCATGCCGGCCGCTTCAAGCGAAGGCAAGACAACCGTAATCGACGAAGAGATGAAAATTGTACCCACAAGCAGCAATGCAACGTCCGAATAGCCAAAATATGCCGCTACCGCAATTCCTGTAATAAACGGAATTGCTGCGTTTAAAAACGCGAGCACACTAATATGCTTTTTACCCGCCATGAAGTGCGAGAGCTTCGTCTCCATACCCGCGATAAACATAATTGAGATCAAACCAATCTCCCCCAGTAACCGAATGCCATCATTAAGAGCAATAACATCAAACCCATACGGCCCCACAAGTACACCGCCAACCAACAACGCCACAACATACGGCAAGTGCAAACGGCGAAAAACAGCAGCAAGAAAAATGCTGAGCAAGAGGATAATAAAAATAGAAAAAAATTCCGCCGACATACCAATAGTATATCACACTCGCATCACGATGATCATTCGAAATC
>CAZIQD010000027.1:0-9542 GCA_964541715.1 uncultured Gammaproteobacteria bacterium | reverse complement strand
AAGAGGGACTTGAACCCTCACGATGTTACCATCACGGGATTTTGAGTCCCGCGCGTCTACCAGTTCCGCCATTCCGGCATATATACAATTGTGCAAACTCCCTCAACCGTCAGTCCCGTACCCGAGTCCGTATGGACGAGTGGTTCGGGGCGCCATTCCGGCATGTTCAATAAGGACAGGCGCCCAGCACCACGTGTAGCTGGGGCGAGAGTTGAACTCGCGACCTTGGGCTTATGAGTCCCACGCTCTAACCAACTGAGCTACCCAGCCATAATATGGTGCTGAACGTCTAGCCTTATTTCATTGAGGTGCGTCGCTCCACACAGAAAAGTACCCGTATGGTAGCACAGAGTATGCCATTCGTCAATCAATCCGCATCACTGCGCGATATACTTCAAGCGTCCCTACAGCGGCTGATTTCCAGCTAAAAGCACTTGCAATCCCCCTGCCTTTGACAATCATCGCCTCCCGCTTTGTTGGGTTCAGATACAGCGCCCGCATACCATGCGCAATCGACATCACCTTATAGGGATCCACAATAATTGCATTATCCAACACAATTTCAGAAATAGCGCCCTCATTGCTTGTGATAAGTGGCACCCCCGCATGCATCGCCTCAAGGAGCTGCAATCCAAACCCTTCGAAAAGCGAAGGGTACGTTAATGCAAATGCATGACGATATAAAAACGCCTTCTCAGCCTGCGATACATACCCGACATACAAGACACGTTGAGCCACCGCGGGATCTTCCAGTAACGACACGACGTTATGAAACTTCCATCCCAACTTTCCCGCTATCACCAACTTCATATCCGTGTCGGGATGCATACGTACAAATTCCATAAACCCTTTGATGAGGCGCACGATATTTTTTCGCGGCTCAATCGTTCCCACGAAGAAAAAGTAAGGAAAATTCCACTCAACACCATCCGGCGCAACCGCCTCTCCAATGGTCAGATCATTCACCCCTTCGTGCACCACATTGACACGTTCCGGCGGAATAGTAAAAAAATCAATAATCTCCTGTTTGGTCGCCTCAGAAACCGCAATCACCGCATCAGCACGCCGAATACTTGCCGGCACCACAACGCGCGTAAAAAACCATGACAAGCGCATAAACCATCGCGGATTGCGATAGATCACCAAATCATGAATCGTCGTCACGGTCTTCCCCCAGTAGCACAGCGGTCGAATCGGTGCGGGGAAATGCATCAAGTCAACACGCGCTTTTTTGAAAAATAACGGCACGATGCAGTGTCGATAGATCAGTGGTAAGAATTTTTTATACTGCATTAACGGGACAATGACAATCTCGACATTGGGCAGTTTGAACTCACTCATATCAAGCTGCTTGTCGTACACAAAGAGCACAAAAGTGTCGTCAGGTGACTGCGCAATAAGCGAACGCACCAAATAGTAGGTGTAGTGCGCTACACCCGCATACTCGCCCCGCTGGGCATCCAGCATTGTCAGACAATCAATTCCTATTCTCATACACCATTCAACCAACGCGCACCCTGTACAACTCCCATTGTCAGCGCCGTTACAATTCCTGCTGCACTAATTAATCCAAGCAGGATCAAAGGGACAGCTCGATGCTTGGGAATGCCGAAAAGCCACGATGCGAGCGATCCTGTCCATGCGCCAGTGACAGGCAGCGGAATTGCCACAAAAAGCACCAAGGCTAATTCTCCCCATCGCTCATGGTTGCGGATAAAGCGCGAACGTGTCCGCTCAAAAAGCCAGATAAAAAATCGATCAAACAATTTGCTGCGTCGACGTAGCCATTCTGATACTGGGCCGATAAGATAGATAATTGCAATCGCGGGAACCATGTTTCCCGTCAAAACCAATGCCCACGCCTGCACCACTCCCATGCCATAGACTTCAAGCGCCAATGGCAAGGCAACACGCAACTCGGCAATGGGTAGCATCGCACTGACAAACACAATAAGTTGAGGTGATATTAATTCCATTGGTAGGTATTCGTTATATAATATTCAATTGCCTTCACATCCTGGAAGCGATCTGTGATGGTCGCGCTCCCCAGGGCAATAATGTAATATTCACGATCATTTTGCCCTTTCAGCTTCGTTGCGAGGCAGTACCCTGCCTGCGGCAAATAACCGGTCTTCCCCACGAGCAGACGAATATACTGATTGCGCGTCAACTGATCAGTCGTATACATGCGTACTTCTCGCGGCTTGTCATCCAGCCCCACCACCTCCGCGACATATGTCGAGCGTGTTGCTGCATCAGCAATCAAGGAATGCGCCGCTGCCGCGTCAAGAAGGTGCACGAGATCATGCGCCGTTGCAACATTACGATGATCCAGCCCCGTCGGCTCCACAAACACAGCATGCTCCATTCCTAATGCCCGCGCCTTCTCGTTCATTTTTGTCACGAACGTCTCCTGCCCTAACCCCGTGGTGCGCATGAGCGCATATGCCGAGTCATTATCAGACGCAACCAATGTCGCATAGAGCAGATCCGCAACACGAATCTTCTCACCAATATTGAAATGAATCATGCCTCCTTCGTGACGATCAACTTCACGCAAGGTTACCAGTGCATTCATGTCGACTCCCTGATCCAAGAAAACCAGCGCCGTCATGAGCTTGGTGATTGAGGCAATTGGTCGCACCTCATCGGCTTCTTTGGCATACACAATCACTCCCGTCTCCTTGTCAACGGCAATAGCCGACGCAGCGGTAATCGCAATATCAATAATATCGCCATGCACACGCTCTATCACGAGTTGCTCCTGCGGTTGTGGCGTAAAGAAATCAAGTGCAGCAACCTTGAGTTGCTGCAGCTGCGAAGCGATCAGAAATTGGAGTAAGATATCAAACATTATGCTTGCAATTCACTGGTATCACTCGCGGTTTGTGCTGATGCTTCTTGTGCCTGCTGCGGATTAAGCAGCTCTTGCAAGTGCTTGTCATCGTTGAGTGCTGCGTAGTCGGGTAGCTGCGCTGTATCAGTCATCCCTAGGTATTTCAAAAATTCAAATGTCACCTGATAGGTCGTCATCAGTCCGCTTGCATCCGTCTGCTCTTCAATCAATCCGCGCATGAGCAGATTACGCAGGATCAGCGTACAATTGACGCCACGAATCAGTTCGAGCTCAGTTTTACTGATCGGTCCGCGATACGCAATAACCGTCAATGTTTCTAAACTTGCCGGCGTCAGATCTCCGGTTGCTTCGTCTTTAATATATTCACTAATCAACTGTCCATTATCTGGAGCAGTCACCATCTGCACCTTGTCACCAATGCGCTGTAGGGCAATGCCCGACGCTTCCGTGTTGTGCTTGGTTGCGAGTGCCTCAACGACCGCCTCAACGTCTTTGCGCGATGCTTTGGTGATATCCTGCAATGCCTTGAGCGTCAATGGCTTAATGGCAATAAAGAGGAGTGATTCTATGTGTGACTGTAATGACGACATGCTCCGTGCTTAAAAAATTAGTCGTGGTGATGAGATGAGTTCGTCGCTCATCTCTCGTACCGCAGCGACTGCATCGCTGCACACGATCTCGTCTCCCACCGCAATACGCCTACACAGTGGCGCATATTCCGAAGGAATCAACCCCGCGACGCGTGAAAGAATTGCATCGCGACCGGCCTGATCCAATAAGGATAACATATGTAGCATATACTCAAATATGGTTTTTCTCAAGAGCTCTTTGTGAAAGTTCCCCGAAGTTCGGGTTACGGTGGTATATTCGGCAAAGGAGTGTACGATTCTTAGGGCCGTAAGGATGTCACCCCGGACATAACAGTCCAACGAGAGCTTCAAATGAGCGTCAAAGAGCTCAGCACGGGTCAAGAGCTCAACTGCATCATCAACGGGCAGCGCTCCTGCAACTGTCTGCACGTCCAGCTTTGCCGTTGTCTGACGATAATGCACAGGCGCTTCTCCATGAGCGTATTCGCTCAGATTGTTGAGCGCCACAGCAACGACGCTGTCGCACGTCATCTGCGTATCTTCCGTACTCGCGTAACAAACATCAATAATTTCATAGAGCGCATACGCACGTTCATGCTGGGGGCTCGCAAAATTCATTGTCGTTACCGAAGGAGACCATGGATGCACCTCGTACCACTGACGGAGCTTTGCGTCCAAGAGGAGTGCGTAATGGAGCAATTGCTGCACTACAGCAACCCCATATGCCTCTGAAGTTACAACTTCTCGTTTCTGCTCCCATCGCTCCACAAAGGTCGTAAATGTCGGACACGCACGATACCCCTCAATCAAGAGGCGTGTCATCGGATCAATATCACGCACATAGTACTGTTGCTGTACGATTGAAAGCAAAAAGAGCATGCGCGGAATGTACAAGAGCTCATCAAAGCAACGGTTCGTGAACTCCGACAATGCCCGCTCTCTCAAGGGGCCCGCGAGCAGATCATGCAGCGCATCGTGTGCCTCGTCATAGCGCTCCTGCTCAAGGAAGGCCACAATCAAAGCGCCATGCGCATGATAAAAGCGATATCGCACCGCCAAATCACTCGCCGCATCATACGCCCCCAGCTCAATCAAATCCAAAAGATCCGCGGTCAGCTCCGCGACAACCTCATTATATGACTGACGAACCGGCGTCAGTTGCTCTTGCGTATAACTTGCCCCTACCCCCATGGTTATTCTAAAAATTCAGTCTCCGTACTAATCTGCTTCAGTTCAGCTCCTTCTGCCTTACGAATAATAATGTCCCCCAAATACGTATCCTGCGAGATGTCGATAATGCGCTGCTTGGCAAGTTCCAACACCGCCAAGAAGCTGACAATTTTTTCACTGCGCGTTCCAAATTCTAAGACGGTCTTTTGAAATGAGATGTGTGCCTGACGCATAATCTCATCGCGAATATACTGAATCTTTTCCTTAATCGTTACAGTGCGTTCAATAATTCTCTTCTGCAACACCTCAACGGGCTCCAACTTACTCAGCAACAGCGCGAAGATATCACGCATCTTGGCACCATCAAGTAATTTTTTGGGTGGCTGAAAACCTTCAACGGCATGCGGAGGAAATGCATCGCGCGTATGGGTAAATGCTTTGCGTGCGATCAGTATCTCAATCTGCTTGGAGGCATCCACAAACTGCTTGTACATTTTTAGCTGTCGTGCCAAATCAACGGCATCTTCATCTTCCAACTCA
Source organism: uncultured Gammaproteobacteria bacterium (assembly GCA_964541715.1). Classification (GTDB taxonomy): domain Bacteria; phylum Patescibacteriota; class Patescibacteriia; order CAIXNZ01; family JADLGS01; genus CAYRMM01. Next base: position 4,385 of record CAZIQD010000027.1, on the reverse strand, counting down.
AGTGTTGGCAACAATGCTTTTGATTTAATAAGGATCAACTTAGACGCAATAACCAAAAAATCGGCAATCTCATCGGGAGGAATGTCGGAGTGTGTGGTGATGTAGTGCATGTACTGATCCGCAACATACGCCAGCGAAATTTGCGTGATCTCAAGTTCATGCTGTTCAATCAACTGCAACAATACATCAAGTGGCCCCTGAAACGAATCAAGGGTCACTGCATAGGCAGCTGTGTTTGGCGAGTTGAGCTCATTCATTACCTGTATTGTACCGTATTTGAGCTCAGTTTCCAATGACGGTTATAAACACAAAACCACCCCGCTCAGCGGGGTGGTTGAAATTATCGCACACACTAATCTTTCTTCACATCAAGCTTAATATGCAGCTCACGCAATTGCGCGTCTTTGACCACGCTTGGCGCTCCCATCATCGCATCCTCAGCCTTGCCGTTCTTTGGGAAGGCTGTAATTTCTCTAATATTAGGCTCATTTCTAAGCAGCATAATGAGACGTTCGATACCCGGCGCAAACCCACAATGCGGAGGTGCTCCATACTGAAAGGCACTGAGCATGTGTCCAAATTCCGCATCAACATCCGCCTTGCCATACCCGGCAATTTCAAAGGCCTTGTACATAATGTCCGGGCGATAGTTACGCACTGCGCCTGATGACAATTCATAGCCATTGCAGATGATGTCATACTGGAACGCCTTAATCGTCAGTGGGTCTTGCGTCTCCAGTGCTTCCATACCACCTTGCGGCATTGAGAATGGGTTGTGTGCAAACGCAACCTTTTGGTTATCCTCATCCCACTCAAACATCGGGAAGTCGACGATCCACGCCCATGCCAAAATTGAATGATCAATGAGGTTGAGCTGTCGTCCCAATTCAAGACGCAATTGCCCCAAGGCTGTTCCCACAACACCCACCACATCAGCGCCAAAGAACATGGCATCACCCGGCTTGGCCTCCATACGCGCCACGATTTGAGCCGCAAGCTCATCGCCTAAGAATTTAATAATCGGTGACTTGAGCGAGCCATCCTGCTCGACAATAATATATGCCAATCCTTTCGCCTTGTACTGTTTCACGAGCTCAGTGAGCTGATCAATCTGTCCGCGTGAAAAACTACCACCTCCTGGCGCACACAGCGCGCGGACAACTCCCCCATTTTTGACTGCATCAGCAAAGACTGAGAAGCCACAGCCCGCTACCATCTCAGAGATATCTTGAATCTCCACACCAAAGCGCAAGTCCGGCTTATCACTACCATACTTCAGCAACACATCATCATACTTCAATCGCGGAAATGGCTTTTGCCACACCTTTTTGTCTGAGAACTTTTCTGAAACTTCAATAAGGAGCGGTTCCATGAGTGCAAAAAACTCATCCTGCGTCAAAAACGAGGTCTCAACATCGAGTTGATAAAATTCTCCCGGTGAACGATCCGCACGCGCATCTTCATCACGAAAACATGCGGCAATTTGGAAATATTTGTCCAATCCTCCCACCATGAGCAACTGCTTGTACTGCTGCGGTGCCTGCGGCAAAGCATAAAACTTACCGGGGTGGATGCGTGATGGCACGAGGTAATCACGGGCTCCTTCCGGTGATGATGCCGTCAGCACAGGAGTTTCAACTTCCACGAAGTCCTTGGTGTGCATCCAGTCGCGCAGAAATTTAATAACCTGTGAACGAAAGATCAAATTATTTTTGAGACGTTCTCGGCGCAAATCAAGGTAACGGAACTTTAATCGCAAGTCCTCATTAACCTCTTTGTCATTATCAATTTCAAACGGTGGCGTCACTGCCTCAGACAGCACCTCCATCGACGTTCCGGTAATTTCAATCGCACCGGTTGCCAACTGTTCGTTGATCATCGAATCAGGACGAGCAACGACCGTGCCTTTGACGGTAATCACCCACTCAGGACGGACACGGTTTGCCACTTCCCAAGCAGCTTGTGAATGCTTCGGGTCAAAAGTCACCTGCGTAATGCCATAGCGGTCGCGCAGGTCGATAAAAATAATTCCTCCATGGTCACGGCGTACATGCACCCAGCCCGAAAGTGTCACCTCCTGGCCGACATGTTCTGCGCGTAGATCGTTACATGTGTGAGTTCGGAACATATGTTGATAGTTAATGGTTAATAGTGAATGGTTAATGGATGAGGGCGTAAAACAAAAACTCGTCTCTAGGCATGATGAAATGACGGTTCATTTCATATTACCCAAGGACGAGTTTTCCACCCGCGGTGCCACCTTGCTTCCCCCGCTCATCGAGCTGAGCTCGACTCAACGGGAGCGCTTTGTTTTTAATTGTCTCTCAATCTCGCCTGTTGTCTGCAGGCTCAAGCGACTGATAGGTATATCGTACGGCCTTTTGAGAGTACTGTCAAGACGCCTTGAGGTGCTCTGCGGCGAGTGCCTTAATAAAACGTAATGACTCAAGCGGCCGATCATACTGATATTCCAGCAGCTTAGTGACGATAAAATTAAATTCATTCATATCACTGGCATGCAGCGGATGTTGCAGCAATGTCACATACGCCTCGTCCAAGACCAAATTCAGCAGTTTAATGACTGCATCAGAGATGTCATAGTGATCATGAATCAGCGTAATGGGCTTACACCCCTCACACACCAATCCCCCGCGCAAAAAGTCGTAGGTACGCTCAGGGAAGACCATCCCCTTGTTGCACTCCGTGCATCGCGAGAGCTCTGGACGATACCCCAGCAACATCAAAAGTTTAAGCACATACACATTCGCCACAAACAACTGACGGCCCAGGCTAGGGGCATGTTCAATCTGATCGGAAAAATACTCGAGTCCGCCTCGTAACGCATGGTAGACGTTATCATCTGGATACTGCCGCTGCACCAACTTCTCGGTCGCCTCCAGCATATAATTCACTGCGGCGATAACGCCAGGATCACGTTGCTCGCGCAATGACGCAAAGCGCTCCATCACAATCGCATTGCCCATCTTATCAAACCCCTTCCCCTTGGCAATCATCACCGCAACCTCATGAAACGGCTCAAGGTGCGGGTTTAATTTGGAGAGGATTTTTTTAGTACCTTTGGCAATCACCTCGACTTTACCATATTCCTTGGTATACAAAACAAACAACCGGTCATGCTCTCGATAATCAGCACGCCGCAACACAATCCCCGTCGCATTATATGTCTTGCTCATGGGTATAGTATATACTAATTCACCTATTAAAACTAAGCATCTCAATCCCAACTTCTAATCGTTATATCGCTCACGAGGAACACCGCAAGTGCCCCTATACTTAGCGCGCATAGACATCATGATCACCAATTGCGAGCAAAATAGCTTCTTGCTTGTCACGGGGATTGTACTTAAACACAATGCGAATCTGGTAATTGACACTAAAACTATACCTTCCTTTAAGGCGGCCTTTCAGCTTATGCACCTTCAGTGCCTTATGGTTCTTCTCGTCCTTCAAAAGCTCTATCTTTTCTTCTACCTCATCAAACAAAACATCGGAGAGAGCTTTTACCTGGCGGATAAAGGCAGGTGTGTAGGCGATTTTTAACATGGTTACTTACGTAACTTTCGCAAATCACCGCGCACGATCTTACCCTCGCTCACCTCCTGCTCTGCCCGTAATACCGACATAACCGCCTGATCCTCGATAAACTGCTCCAACGCCCTGCGCACGACTTCTGCCTTGTTTGACCCCACCCCTTCTTCGATCAGGCGTGTAATCGCCTTCTCATGCTCGGGTTTTAATGGAATTGAGAGTGTCGACATATGCATAAATATACTATATTATAATATGATTATATCATATATATCACGAGAGCACAACCCCCTGGCTGTACCTCATGTCAAATGCGACATAGCATCAAAGAAGAAGGAGTAATCAAAGCCGTCATCCAGAGCACTTTGTGCGAAGGATCTGGCTTTGATGAGCAAAACTCCCCAGATTCTTCGGCCATAGGCCTCTGAATGACGGGAAGTTTTTTGCTTTTTAATGTCGCATTTTTATTAAGAATACTACCCCCCTCCCCTCAATGAAACGCGTCAATCAAAAAACAGCCTATGTGGCTGTTTGATCCATGTATGGCTTTCATTGTTCAGCCAAACTCTCTCTTATTTTATGCTGCCAAGCCAATAATCTTCGTAAGCAGCTCAGAAAATGATATACCCTGACGCTTCATCAGCATCGGAAACATAGAAATATCGGTAAATCCCGGGAGTGTGTTTATTTCGTTAAAAAACACCTTCCCTTTCTTGTTGATAAAAAAATCAATGCGGGCATAGCCTCTACAGTCACACACTTCGTATATCTTTTTTGCCAAACGCTGGATCTCCTTCTTTTGAGGTGAGGTCAGTGAAGCTGGTATAGCATATGTC
>CAZIQD010000026.1:8792-9883 GCA_964541715.1 uncultured Gammaproteobacteria bacterium | reverse complement strand
TACTGCTGTGCCTGCATGCGCAAATATGCCTCGATGAAATCATCAAGTTCCCCATTCAAAACACCCTCAATATCTGACGTTTCATGCCCAGTACGGTGATCTTTGACCATCTGATAGGGGTGCAGCACGTAGGAGCGAATCTGGTTACCCCAGACTGCTTGCGAGTACTCCCCGCGCAACTGCTGCTTCTCTTCTTCTGCCTCAGCCTGGGCCAGTAACTGCAGCTTGGACTTCAAGAGACGCAACGCCTTCTCGCGATTGGCCAGCTGGGTGCGCTCTGAAGACACGTGCACCGCAATCCCGGTCGGCAGATGCTTGAGTCGCACCGCGGTCTCGACTTTATTCACGTTCTGCCCCCCTGCACCACCCGATCGCGTAAACGATACCTCAAGATCAGTATCGTTGAGCTCGACATCAACGTCATTATCAAATTCAGGTATAACTTCAATGAGGGCGAATGAGGTGTGTCGCATGCCTTCCGAATCAAACGGCGAGATGCGTACCAATCGGTGCACCCCACTCTCTGACTTGAGCGTACCATACGCATACGCACCTTCTACCAAAAGCGTAGCACTCTTTAATCCCGCCTCATTACCCGGATTGCGATCCAATATGGTGACCTGAAATCCTTTTGTTTCGCAAAGCCGCAGCATCATACGCTCCAACATCTCATTCCAATCCATCGCGTCCACACCGCCCGTGCCGGCATGCAAGGAAACAACGGCGTTCCGCTTATCATGCACACCCCCAAACAATACGTAAAACTCCAGTTGCTGATACCGCTTGGCAAGTTCGTCATATTTCTGCTCCACCATCTCTCTCATCGAGACATCCTTGTCATCCTCATCCATACGCGCGATATCCCGCGCATCGATCACTTCTTTGAGCAGTTCATCCCACGTCTCCACCTCACGGCTCAGATCCGCCGCCTCCTGCGTGACACGCTTTGCCGATTCCTGATCCTGCCAAAAATCAGCAGCACTCATGAGCGAACGTAACTCATCAGCGCGCGTTCGCTTGCTCTCAATATCCAAAAGAGCCCAAGCTTCGCGCACCTTGGACTCTAACTCTTCTAATGTTGTGACGAGTTC
>CAZIQD010000026.1:3821-8692 GCA_964541715.1 uncultured Gammaproteobacteria bacterium | reverse complement strand
CACCTGTAGTATATCATATCAATCAATCAGAACAATAAAACCGATACGTTGCGCGTATCGGTTCCGTTGGTGCCGAGAACGGCCGATCTTACATTCCTGATTCGTTGTTCATGTCAGATGCTTCGTCGCCAGCTTCCATAGGTGCTTCAGCTTCCATAGGAGCTTCCATAGGCGCTTCAGCCGCCATAGGCGCCTCATGCATATGGTCTGCCGATACCTGTGCATCGCAGTTTTCGCAATGCTTCATGTCCTGTGACGCTGCGGGTGCTTTACTGCCCCCAAACAACGCCTTAATCTTGTCCCACATAGACTCTCGTTGAGATTTATTATTCCAAGGAATTGAGTATTTCCTGGCTGTATTGTTGCTTATTTTCGCCTAAATTGCAAGCAAGAGCGACATTCTTCGTCCACACCCCCGCATTAACGGTTAAAAAAGTCAAAGAAGGAGTTGGTGCCAAACTCAGTGATGCGCTGCGTAAACGTCTGGTAGGTCGTATATACTTCGACGATATAAGGAGTCACCCAGACCGCACTCAAGAACACAATCAGCCCCAAAAAGGCATACCGCACCCAGCGAAAATACATTTCACGGCGCAGTTGCTTATCAATACGCTCAATCTTCGTGGCAAGGTGCTTCAGCAGCGCGCTCTGCTCACGCAAAACCGCCACCACATCGTCTGATGGGGGGCGGGATTGTACGTTCTGTGGTTGCTGTTCCTTATCTTCCATGACCTACTGCATCTTCTTACGAATGAAGGCAGGGATATCAATATCATCCTCTTCATCCTGCTGAGCAGCATACTCATCCTGGCGAGGTGCCGGACGCGCTGATTCCTGTTGCTGCTTGGGAGCCGCAGGAGTCGGTGCTGGCGCAACCGGACGCGATGAAGAGTAGGTTTCTGGCTTGGTATACGCGACTGCATCTTCAGACATCTGCTTCTTGCGCGATGAATCAAATCCCGTCGCAACAACCGTAATCTTCACGCCATCGCCGAGCTTTTCATCAATACTTGCACCAAAGATAATTTTTGCCTGTGAATCTGCCGCACCCGTAATAACTTTGGCAGCCTCATTGATTTCATGCATCGACAGACTATCGCCGCCCGCAATGATAAACAAGATTCCTTTGGCCCCATCCATCGACAGCTCAAGCAACGGACTTGAGATCGCCTGCTTGGCAGCCTCAACTGCGCGGTTCTCACCCTGCGCCTGACCAATACCCATCAATGCCGATCCCTGGTCTTTCATAATCGTCTTCACGTCGGCAAAGTCGACGTTGATCAGACCCGGCACCGTGATAACTTCAGAAATTCCGGCAACACCCTGACGTAAGACTTCATCGACAATTTGGAAGGCCTGGAGCAACGATGTCTTTTGATCGATGATCTGGAGCAAGCGGTCGTTCTCAATCGTGATGATCGTGTCAACGCTCTTCGCCAAATTATCATACGCGGTCTCTGCAACATTCTTACGCGCAGCTCCTTCGAAGCTAAATGGCTTGGTCACCACAGCAACAGTCAACGCTCCGATGTCGCGAGCAATTTCCGCTACTACCGGCGCAGCACCAGAACCGGTACCACCACCAAGTCCACAGGTAATAAAAATCATATCCGCTCCCTTGAGGATATCGCGGATTTCGTTTTGCGATTCTTCGGCAGCCTTGCGTCCCATCTCGGGATCCATGCCGGCACCAAGACCGCGTGTAATTGTTTTTCCGATATGTAGTTTGACGGGCGCCTGCGAGTAATGCAATGCTTGCACATCCGTGTTAATCGCAATAAACTCAACCCCCTTAACACCAGCTTCAATCATGCGGTTGACGGCAGAGTTCCCCGAACCTCCAACACCGACTACTTTGATCTTCGCAAATGTCTCAATATCCGGCTTAATTTCCATATGAGCACATTTATTAATCGTGATTTTCAGTATAGCAGAATAAAAAAAATTGTTCTAGGATTACTGAACAATTAATGTATTCGCCGGGGTGGATAGCTTTTATTAGGGCATTAGGGAACCAAGCCACTTCTTCATCTTACCGGTGACGTTTTTGATGCTCTTATATTGCGAGACAAACCCCTTACCACTGCCTAATGACTGTGTCCCCCAGCGCACCAAACCAATCGCGCAGACCATGCCGATATCACTCACCTCTTCGATGACGCTGGTCACGTTCAATGGATACCCCACTGACGCTGAAACGCGCAAGGTGCTCTTGGCAACATCTGTGATTTTAGCAAGCTTTGCTCCCCCACCGCACAAGACAACGCCGGCCGGCAGTGAACCACTGCGAGCAATCTTCTTGAGCTCTGCATCAACTTTTTTGAAAATCTCTTCAGCACGAGCCTCAATAATTTCACAGACGTACTTCTTGCTAATCATGCCATCCTCGTGCTCATCAAACTCAGCCAGATTAATTTCTGCATTCTTTTCGACATCATCTGACGTCGCCTGTCCGTAGCGAATCTTAATCTCTTCTGCAACATCAATTGAGGTGCGCAATCCAATCGCAATATCTGATGTGATATGTTCAGAACCAATCGGTAACACCGCAGAATGCAGTAAATCACCCTGCTCAAACACAGCCAACGAGGTCGTCTGGCTACCAATATTGACAATACAAACACCCAGGTCTTTTTGCTTACTCGTTAACGCTGCTTCACTACACGCTAAACTATTGAGCACTAAATCTTCAATATCAAACGCTGCCAAATAAATACACTTCGTCAGGTTATTCACCTGCGATGACATACCGTTGATAATGTATGCGTCAACCTCAAGGCGCATACCTGTCATACCCACCGGATCTTTAATCCCTTCCTGGCCGTCAACGCTAAAGTTACGCGGCACGACATGCAAAATTTCATAATTTGGCGGTGTTGTCACCGTCTTTGCAGCTTCAATAGCACGCTCAACATCCTCTTCTTTAATCTCTCCATCTGTCTTTGAGACCGCAACAATACCGCGGTTCACCTGTGCAATAATATGAGCGCCATTCACCGAGATCCACGCTGATTCAATCGGTAAGCCGGTCACCTTCTCAGCCTTGTCGAGCGCCTTAGACACCGAACGAACAGCATCATCAATATTGGTAATAATCCCTCGATTAATACCTTCTGATGGCACCGTGACGGCACCAACGATATGAAGTTTTGGTTCACGTGAATCCTCCTGCATCACGCGCTGCCCTACCGCAACGCGAATTGATGATGACCCGAGATCAACGCCGACGATTGTTTCTTCTTGCATATTTCGCTGAGGAATTCTTGCCCCAATTATACTAAATTTTCGCCGTACTCACAAATCACAAGACGGCTAGCAGTCGCGGACCAAAGATAAGTATTCCCACGAGGACTGCGGCAAGTGCCGCTATAATCACCGCGCTCGCCATCATATCCTTCATATCGGCAACATACGCTGCCGTACTTGGCTTGACCGCGTCAATCAGTCGCTCAAAGATCGAATTGAGTACTTCGAGGACCACGACCACGGCAATAATGATCGTTAAGGCCACCCATTCAAGCGCTGTGAGCCCAATCAAGCAGCCAAAGATTACCACAAGAGAGCCGACGACCGCGTGAATACGCATATTCCGCTCTTCGGTCAGTACCGTTCGTAACCCGCGCATACCGCGTGAAAAACTTTTGATAAAACTCATACAATTCGTTGAGATGGTAAGCGTAATTTTAGAGCAACCTGCGCATATACGGCCTCCTCAAGCGCAAGCATCTGTGCAAATTCACGGTCGTCCTCATGGTCATAGCCAAAGAGGTGAAGTAGTCCGTGGATAAGCAGGATTGCATACCGCTGCTTGCGTGTGCCGCCATAGCGGCGCACCTGTCGGTCAATATACGCCGGCGCAAGGATAATATCTCCTAATTCACGAACGCCCGTACCCCCCTCGTCATCTAGCGGAAAGGATAAGACATCCGTCACCGCGTCTTTACGACGATGCGTGCGATTAAGCGTCCTCATCCGCTGCTCTCCCGCAACAACCAGACCAACGGCGCACGAGCGACGTTCCTTCGTAGCTTTTGCCACCTGCGCAATCAACAGGTCAATCTCGCCACTCGTGAGTGGCAATCGCTGTTGTGTATAGTTACGCAAAACCCATTCGTGGCGCTGCATTACTGGAGCGTTAAACTATTCACGAGCATGCGGAATGTGGTCTTGAAGTTGAGACGGCTCACTGTCCCCGGATCATAGGTAAAGCGATACACGCGTGACTGCGTGGGAGCCGCAAGGTAATAGGTCAGTTCATTTGCCGTCACACTACCCGTCAATCCACCTGGCGTCGCGTAATTAGCTGAGGTGTTGGGGTTAATCTGTGGCTGGTTATCAATTAACCACTGGCTCAAGGTGACATTTTGAGGATTATCAAACACCTCGACGTACATCATCTCACCTGTTCGCGAGGTCAATACCACCTCACGACGACTATCATCAGTCGCACGCACGAGCCATGAGGCTGGATTAAGAATCGTATAGCCCATTGTCGGATTGCTGAAAACATTCACCGAAGCGACATCCTGCAGCAATACAGTCCCCGCTGCAAATGGCGAGTAGAGATTAATCACCTCCTGGCCGTCAATAAATCCATCACCATCGGTATCCGCCAAGCGAAGCTCCGTACCGTACAAACGCTCCTCTTCATCCGTCAGACCATCACTATCCGTATCAACTGACGAAATAGGCACGCCACCCGGTGCTGTATTGGTATTCTCATTCGCCCCCGTGTTGGTATTCGCGTTGGTGTTTGCGTTGGTATTCGTGTTGGTATTCGTGTTGGTATTCGTGTTGGTATTCGTGTTGGTATTTGTATTTGTGTTGGTATTTGTATTTGTGTTGGTATTTGTATTTGTGTTGGTATTTGT
>CAZIQD010000026.1:0-3721 GCA_964541715.1 uncultured Gammaproteobacteria bacterium | reverse complement strand
TATTTGTGTTGGTATTTGTATTTGTGTTGGTATTTGTATTTGTGTTGGTATTTGTATTTGTGTTGGTATTTGTGTTCGTATTCGTATTCGTCACGGGTGGCTGCTCAATTGGCTGATTGAGGCTCTGGTACAGTGTAAACGCAATATAACCAAGCAAGCCCAATGTCGCAAGAACGCTGAATACAACCCCTACGAGCTTGAATGAGATACCCGGTGACTTCTTTGTTGTCTGTTGCGTATGTGTACCGATGAATTTTTGGGGCATCGCGTGAATTTCGTAGGGAGCCAAAACCTTGCGACGTTGTTCATCACGTTGCTTCTGCATCGCCGCTTCCTGGGCTGCGCGCTCCTTTTTATTCAGTTTTTTATTTTTGCTTTCAGCCATATGGGCCAACACCTACGCTATTATTGAATCTCCGCGCCTTCGTCTTGTGTTTGTGCTGAGGCATCAGCAGAAGTATCAGTCTCACTCTCTCCTGCCGGTGTAGTTGTTTCAGTCTCCACCTCGCCGTTGAAGAGGAGTCCTGGTCCGTTTGGATTATATCCATTGGCAACTTCAGTGCCATCTTCAAAGCCATCACCATCGGTGTCCGGATTCAACGGATTAGTTCCATAGATATTCACCTCTTCTCCATCAAACAAACCATCACCATCAGTATCAAGATTAAACGGATCAGTTCCCAAGATCGCCTCCTGTTCATCGGTCAAGCCATCACCATCCGAATCAACTGATGCCGTTGGCTCTTGAGGAGTTTCGTCAACCGGTTCAGTGGGCGTTTCATCAACCGGTTCAGTGGGCGTTTCCTCTGGTGACCCACCGTTACCATTCATATCCTCAGGTTCCGTCACGACTGGAGCCTCATCACCCTGAAGCGTGGAATAGATGTACCATCCACCAACGCCGAGTAAAGCGATGATGACGACAACAAGAAGGCCAATGAGCACCTTTTTGCCGGCCCCTCCCCCCGTAGCACGCGGTGGTGCTGGTGGCATCGGTGCGGCAGGCATCTGTGGTGCGGCCGGCACCGCGTCAACCTTGGCAAACATATCTTCCGGCTCTTGTGGGGTCGGTGCCTGTCCTGTAGGTTGTTGGTTATTCTCAAACATAAGCGTTTCTCATTTATTATTAAAGGTTACTACACGCAACAGGCGATGATGCACCAGGAGCATAGTCAGGATTTTGCACATACTGACCGCTTGAACACCCGAAGTACAAACATTGACTGATCGACTGACTCACGCCAGAACAGAGTGCAAAGTTTCCTGAAAGTTCCGTGTTCACGCCTTCGGGACAGTCATTGACGTTATTACTATATGGTCGCCAGTTTTTGCGTAAGGTCATACGGGGTCGCTGCCCACCAGCAGCACAGGTCTGCGACGCCGTCGTGTCAGCACTCCACTGCAATTCATTAATGTCATAGTTGGTTACCTCAACCTTGGCATATAAATTGCCGAAGTTTGCCGGTTGATTGGCGACAATTTCCTGCGACGTCGGCTTATTATAGATACAGCGCGCGTTGAGACGAACATTCTTACCAAAGATTGGATTATTGACTACTCCATAATGCAAATTCACGCTTGCCGCCGCTTCATAGGTAGTTGTAGATCCGTCCATATCCATCTCATCAGCCGTCCAGTACGCACCTTCCGCAAACCGAATACCATTGGCGTTGGGCTGTTGAAAAAATCCTCCGGATGTTGTTAATAATTTTTCTGTTGATTGCGTGAAGGCACCGTCACTGTTTTTGACCCAGTATGTTTCGTTGGGGCGCGTAATCGGCGAACAGCTACCGTTCAGACACTCACCTTGCCCGATTTCAACCAGAGAGAGGAGCTCGTCAGCAGTCGGCAGACGAAAGAGCGGTCCACGTCCCGGCGCAATGGCAAGGTTTTCACAACGCTCACGAGCCTCGCCCCAGGTATATCCCTGCATTGCACCAGTGCTCGTGAGAACCGGTAAATCAAGATTATGCCAATATAAATTGGTACACTCATCTTTCATAATCACCGCACCCGACGCACCTTCAACCTTCACCAAGCGCGGACATTCCGGATATACTCGTTGTTCACTGGTTCCCAAATATACGGAAAGCGGCAGTTGTGCCTCGATCACCTTATCAAACGTCGCTATGCCCAGATAACTGAAAGAGACGCCGAGCGTGACGGCGAGGAAGAGTTGTGGCATGTTGTGTATCTTAAACTGCATATCTACTCTGTGGCATTATTGACAAGTGACGCTATTCACATACACATCTGTACCGCAGCCAAATCCTGAATTATAGTGCGTCCATCCAAGACTCAAGCAAACTCCAAGAAATGAACTTTGACATTCGTACTTGGCGCGATTACCTCCGACATCAGTACAACCAAATCCCGTTGAATTAAAGTCTGTTACTGATGCTGATGACCAGCCATTTTCAGCACAAAACCTATTCGCCGAAGCGGAATTTCCGTAGATGTGATAATTTCCATTTCTCGTCGGATCAGACCATGTCTTTTGCTTACAGCTTGAGCCGTTTTGGACATAATCACTGCCACACCGCCATTCACATGCTCCCAACGTACCCGATGAGCGATATGTCCAGTTTTTTGCCGCACCTGAGGTATTGGTCGTTGCTCCCGTTGAAACTCCGGCGCCACTTGGCGGGGTTCCTCCACAGGTATTGGTCACGCAGGTGTTTTGATTCTCATGATACCCTGCATTACACTGATAGCTACACTGCGTATAGGGCGATGTCGCGTCATATGTCGTTGATGCTGTATCTACCGGCTGCCAAGCGGTTGCATCAGTATAACTTTGTGCATATTGACCATCAGCATCACCGTCCGAATCAGTATTCCATGTTGAATTGGATGGCTTAGCAGGACATTGGTAGTTTTTTGTATTAATACAGCTCGTATCACTGCCACTATATGCATAATCATCCGCGCATGTATACTGGCACGCGGACAAGGTGTCGTTGGTTGGCTTTAATGCAGCATCAAAGGTCCAACTTTGTGCAGGCCCCGAAGTGAATGAAGCTGCTCCCTTGGCGTAACTTACTCCGGTTGGCTCTGTCCCCTGACAAAAATCTGAGACACACACACCCTCAAATTCATGTGTACCTGTCGGACATCCGCAAATACCTCGATGATCTCCCTCGGGTGCTTCATCAACAAATGCAAATGTCGCGTTACATGAAAACTCACAAACATTCTGCGCTGATGTCTCATAGAAAGTTTCGGTAACGTCAGGTGCCCAGCTTAAGATGTCGTCAAGCGCACGGTCAAAAGCGTTATCGCCCGTGCCATTCGTGACTGACGCTGTGACGGCAAATGTACTACTTGGTGTGTATGAAGCGTTTGCTGTCGGCACTTCCGGACATGCCTCTGCCGGCAACGCAAACCCGTTAAACTCTTCGCGAATCACGGCAAGCCTGCTGACCAGCTCATCTTTTTTTGCCGGGCGTGCATCATTAATCGTACGTAACGCCTGCACTGACTTCTGATACATAGCAAAGCGATCTTCCACCTGCTGTCGTGTATTCAAATATGCCACCGGGCTGCCCACCATATCCTCAAGGCAGCGGATGGTGATCTCTTCATAGACATATGCGAGTCGCGCTCCTAAATTTTGCTTATTCGCTCCGGATGCCAATCGCTCCACACTCGCCCGGGCAAGTCCGTAGCGGTCATACCAGCCGTCGTCTTGCGTATACGCACTCACTTTGCAGTCAAAATT
>CAZIQD010000025.1:0-10735 GCA_964541715.1 uncultured Gammaproteobacteria bacterium | reverse complement strand
TCCGGCACCTCAAGAGCCGGAAACCTCACGGCTCTTGAGGTGCCGGAAGAGCGTAAAAAAAGTCCCCCATCCACGACGTGCGCAGATGGGGGCATGAGAGCAAAGAACAGACCAACCTTCCTGTCCGAAGTTTCCTCACGCAAAGCGTTCAGAATGACGGACAGGACTAGTACCCCACAACGATACCCTGACGGGGCTTGAGGGTGCGGGTCCGACCGGTTGAGGTGGTGACCTCGATCGAGTCGGTTGCCGACGGATTGACGTACACTTCCCCGTTTTCAAAGAAGCGCGCGTAGTACCCCGACCCCGTATCCGTCGCGAAGACGCTGACGTCTTCGAGTTCGACTGACCCTTCACCGTCAAAACAGACCGTGGGGTTGTTTTCCTTCAGGGTCGTATAACGAAACCCTGAATCCCACCAGTTGTCTGCTCGTTCAGCATCCAGGTTATCGAACACGCCCGTCATGACCGACTCGCCAAAGACACCGTCAACGACCTGCATCCAGGTGTAGGCGATGTCACCGACCCTTCCCTGCAGCGTGAGGCACTCGCCATCACGAAGCGTGGTAAACCCCTGCTTCATGAAGCGACGCGCGTACGGCTCGATGATCCCACTGACGGGTTCACCGAGATCAATCGCATACCCGTCGAGGATGACTCCCCCCGAGTAGTGCGACTGATCGCCCTCTTCGTTGTACGCATAGTGCATACCCAAGAGCATGGACACCGCGTAGCCGGTCTCGACTTCTTCGTCGTGCGTCAACCCACGGTTCACGCTCAACACTTCGTCGTAGTTGTGCTGCAAGACGCAGCTGCGATACGACTTGGCGTGAAACGCTCCCTGCAGGATAGATCCGTGAGCATCGCCGGGCTGGTTGATGTAGAAGGCCCGTTCCAGCACGCACCCCACACCCAGATAGGCGTAGGGATGCTTGTTGGCACGCACCGAGACGGTGAGGTCCGGAACACGCTCCTGAATGTCACGCACCAGGAACGCATGCCCTTCGCGGCTCAGCTCGTCGTAGCGCCACGGCGTCATGGCCAGATCCAGATCCATGACGTTGAAGATCCACTGCATGACCCAGTTGAAATTGTCGTAGTGCAGTTCATCGCACACACCGGCAAAATCTTGTGAGGTCAGCACCACAGCGATCTGTTCATTGATCCACTGCAGGTAGGCACTGGTCCACTGCTTGAGCATGTGCATCCCCGGCCAAAACACGGCATGGGTGCCATCGCGCTGCATGAGAAACCAGTCGAACGCGTTGGCCATAATCCAGTCGTAGTTGGCCTGCTGCCACACGCGCGCGGGATTGTCGTAAAACATCTCCTGCACGTTGACGTAGCACGCCACGACGGCATCATCCGCCATCTCCTGCTTCCAGGACTTGATGGCGTCCACGCACCATGGGAACGAATGCATCTCGATGTCAATCGATACCCACTTATGGCGCCGTGTCGGGTTAAAGTTGCACCCGCTCTGCCAGGCTTCCTCCAACGACGCGAGGTCGAAGTTGGTGCCTGACGGCACCTCATAGACCACGTAGCAGTCGTCGGTCGCCTGGACCGGCAAGGTGAAGCGGATCACCCCATCACTTTCGTAGCAGACGCGCACATCGTCGATGTACACGATCGCCTTGTCGGTGATGTCGGTGAAACCATTATCGAGCTTGAGCGTCTGCTCTCCCTCAACTGCGGTACTCACGGTGTACGTGTAAGTGAAGTTGCCCTCACCCACCTGCATCTCGTGGCGAGCGCGCTGATCCAGCGAACTCTCCACCCAGACGCGTTGTGCGGCGGCGTACTCGACGCGCACCGCAACCGTCGTCACCGACTGCGGATCGCGGTCGATGGGACGAAAGTTGTTGTCCGTTTGCGGCTCCGCACAGGCGGATGCCAGAAACGCACCAATAACAGCAAACAGCATGTGCTTCATGGTATCCTCCTGGGGATAATTTGGTTGGTTGTGAAAGAAACATCCCTGACTTGGGACCTTGTAATATAGCAGTAAAGTGGGGATTTGTCAACCTGATGCGACGAAGTCGCGGTTTATGGTGGATGGAATAAGATGAAAAAGATAAAAGGTTAAAAAGGAAAAAGGTATAAATCCTATGCTTCCGCCCATTAACTATTAACCAACCCTACACCACTCCCTTCCTTTTTATCCTCCCATCTACCATTAACCATGCTCCATCTACCTTCCGGCGCCTGCCTTGTCCTCCGAAGCACGACGTGCGAAGGAGGAAGGCGCCGGAAATTATAAAAAAAGACCCCCCATCCCGTGCGTAGTGCGCGTAGGATGAGGGGCCGAATGAACAAGATCAGGAACGGAAAGACCCTCAGATCTCCGAGGGAATGGTTGCCTTGGCGCAAACCCTACCATCTTGATTCGCGGCACGGTACTCCAGAGGAATAACCTTACCCCGATCTTCAATGTGGATGGTGAGCTTTTCGGACTTGCCCACCTGGTTGCCGCCCTTTGAAAACAGGACCGTCTGCTCCCCCGATGCGTCCGTCTTGACGTTCAGGCAAATCGTCTCCCCGAGAAAAACCTTTTGAATAAAGGTGCGGGGAAGACGGTTCGACGTCTGAAACACGTGCTCGTTCCACTCACCGAGATAAAATGTCTCGATGTACGTGACCGGCGCATCTGTTTCAATGACGATCTGTGCCGTCGGATGTTGCCTGAGCTGCTTATCAACGACCACCGGCTCGTTGAGCTTGGCTCGCAACGTCGCATTTTCTTTCTCCAGCTCTTGGCGACGAGCTTCCGCCGCATCCGCACGAGCTCGCTCGGCATCCCGCTCCTTTGCGGTCGTTGCCGATTTTTCTCGCTCGTCACTGAGGATCTGCTTCGCAGTGCGAAGCTGGTCCTCACGCAGACCGACCTTCTTCTTCTCCTCGTCGAGTTCTTCCTCGAGCTCGGAAATGCGACCGCTGTTATCGGTCGACGTGGTCTTTGCCGCAGGGCACTTTTGAGCGGTGCCCGACTTGACCCACCCTTGATTGGGCGCGTACATGTCGACTTGCTCTTTCGTGCAGATGTGCTTGACGCCGCCACCGGAAGCAACGGGACGTTTCGTGAGCGCATCGACATCACGCTTGATGACGCCGATCTCCGTCAAGATCTTCGCAAAGAAGCTCTTGCCGTCATCGTCGGCGTGCATCGCCGTGAGGTTGTCGACCTTCTGTTCGGTACGCGAGTACCAGAACTTGGGACCGGAACACGTTTGCGCGGCGAATGCCAGTGCCAAGAGCACCAACACCAGCGCGACTGGTTTTTGCCATCGTTTCATGGAATCCTCCTCGGAATCTGAAATCTGTTTTGGAAAAAGATGATGAGGAGCGCCGCGCGTTATACACGGCGGCGCCCCTCACCGCTTAGAACTGAATGCCGACGCGACCGGCCCCGAAGGGTCCGGCGGATGCGAAGCCGTCCATCGACATGACCCCGAAGGATCCGCCGATGATGTAGCGCTCCGCAATCACGAAGTCCGCGACTGCACTCAGCCCCACCCCCCAGCGCCAGTCATTGCTGACTGAGCCGAGGTCTTGCAGACTGAGGAGATCCAGACCAAGCCCCACTCTCGCCACCTTCAGGTCATAGAGACCTTCCAGTTGCGTGAGCAAGGTGTTGTACCGGTCATCCTCGACATGCCCAAAAAAACGGGCTGCGACAATGAAGTCGCCGGGATGACCGGATGCTTCGGCACCGAAGTCCAGTGCGAGATCACCATTGGTGAAATCGTAGCTGGGCCCCACGAGCAGCCTCAACGAGAACGCATCGTCCTGGCGGAAGGCATAGCCCCCCATCAGGGTGAGACGCGTTTCGTTGGCACTGCCCCAGGCGTTGCGAAAGAGCATTCCTGCTCCCCGCTCCGGCTGGTAACCGAGTGAGGCATTGACCGCGATGCCGTGTGAAACGTGGACCGGGAAGTCCAGCGCAGCACCGATACGGACGAATCCGTAATCGGCGTACGAGTAGTCCGACAGGTTACCCCCGCCGGCCTCGATCATGACGCTGCCCAGAACCGGCTTTTCGGCCGGCTGGGTTGTTGACGTCGCTTGCGACGGCTTTTCCCCACCGGGCGTAACGCCAGGGGCGCGACCCACCGGCTTGTCCTCCTCGATGACGAGGATTTCCACACGCCGGTCCGTACTCACCGCTTCTGCTTGGATCCCGAAGAGACCCGTCTCCCCGGCAACGAAACGCTCCGACTTCTCGGTCACGGTTTCCTTGCCTACACGGGGCGTATCGGCCTTGGGCTGCTGTGCGGCGGGGGCGGAGAATTCAGAGAATTCATCCACCGCCAACGGCGACTGCGCCCAAGCAGCCGCCGGGATCACCGTCACGCTGAGCGCGGCGATGATCAGCGTCATGCTGAACTTCTTCATGGTCTGTCCTCCTGGGAAACGGTTTTTTTTCTGGTCTTGATCTTGCTTGTGAACGAACATCGGGCTCGTAGTGCCCATATCATCCTCCTTGTGGGGTGAATGGGCGCGTGCCCGGTTATCAATCGTGGGGATACACCATGTATTCCCAGTCGTATGTCCGATACGATCTGTATCAGGCATACTCAGGTAGTACATAATAACCCTTTACCCTAGCAGTTTTTTGCATTTTCGTCAATAGCGTTACGAGCCAGATTCTTCGGACAAAGTCCTCTGAATGACGGCTCGCATTACGCACTAGCGCAAATGCAATATCCGACCATGACGAACACGGCCGGATCTGCTTAGATTTCTTCGATGATCTTCCAGTTTTTTGCTGGTTCCATCTGATACTCGCGCAGTACCGGCTGTAAGTTGAAACTGCGAACAGGTTCGTCGACATGATACACGTCTTCACGGATCACCTCGCCTTCCTGCTCATCAGTCGTTAATGACTTTTGGACAGCTCGCTGCACGCGATGCGCTTCATTGAGCACGATAAAGATAGTTCCTGCAATCACCCCCAAAACCATCGCGAAGAGTGCGTTCATAATAACGTTGGGACGCATTGGAAAACGGCTGACCACGACATCATCAATCACCTGGATATTCACTGACGCTCCACCACCATGATACTTCTCACCGGCGTTTACCAAAGCAAACGATACGGTCTGAAGTAATTCAGCGGCGCGCTGCTTATCTTCATGATATGCAGTGATCGTCAAAATACCTGTTTCAGGGATAACGGTCGCAACCACATCTTTCTTCCATTCTTTGCGAAGCTTCAATGGATCTGTTGAAAACTCGTTCTTAATCGACGGGTTCAACGTAGTGACTTCATCATAGAAGACGGTACTCGCTACAACTTCTGAAAGATTTTTACCAATTTTTTCTGCGGATTTGGTTGCCGTATATGCGTCCAAATGCGACACTTGATTTTGAATAACCAAAAGCTTGGTTGTCGCCTCGTATTTGAACGGCTGTATAATTGAAGCAACCAGACTGATCACAATGGCAATTCCTGCCAATAATGCAACAATTTCCCAATCTCGCTTCAATGTTTGTGCGAATGAAATCTTGTTCATACAACGTATTACTGTGGATAGTTTTCCACATGACCTACCGTATCACACTTTTGCTTTTTTGTCAATAGTCTGTGACGGCAGATACCAAAACACAGGATCGTACAATCCTGTGTTTCTCTTTTTTGTATCTAATATTAGCTATTTTAGGCTATTGTGCCTTCAGCTCGTACTCAATATCAAACTGTTGATCACCACGGACAACCGTCAGCGTCACCATATCACCCAGCTTATAATCAAACAGAACGTCGGCAAATCCCGCACTGCGGGTCAGACGGTTACCTTCCACCGAAACAATGATATCACCCTCCTGCACCTGCCCCGCCAGTGGCGAGTTCGCACTCACGGCAGGTTGCGTTGCCGATCGGGAGATCACCGCACCACCCTCAAGCGCCGTGACGAAGCCCGGCATCTCGTGCAATGGCATATAGCGGATACCGACATAGGGTTTGGTCAGCACGCCGTCCTTAAGTACTGATTTGAGCAAAAAGTTAATGTAGGTCGCCTTCACGACATCAGCACCTCCAGCCGTAACCCCGACCAGACGGCCATCCAAGTTTACCACCGGCACACCGCGCCCCTCAACCTCATCACTGAGCTGCATGCGCTGGTTGTACCCTTCGATACTTTGTACCACGTCAAAGCGCGAATCCACTAAACGATCATCAAGATCGCTGATCTGCGTCGCTGTTACCGCATCACGCACCACGTCATACGCAATCACCGTCTGCCCAAGCATAATGTTTTCCAACGGAGCAAATCCGATAACCGGCAAGTCCGTTGCCGTTACCTTCAAAAACGTCAATCCCGTCTGATCATCATGAACAACCCGTTCCACAGGATACACCTTCGCACCCTTCACCACGACAATCGAAGCGGCTGTATATGACTGCGGCGCATACGCCAACACCCATCCATCACTCGTCAATGAAACAGCATGTGACAGCACCTCGTGCGGCGCGTACACCTGATCAATCGGATTGGTGCCTAAATTTTTCGCGCGATAGATGCCCAGCGATGCCTTGGCCGTACTATCAATCACCTGCCCCACGCGTCCATCCTGCTCCACAATCACACGGTTTGCCTCCTGAATAATAATCTGACGCTCACCCACCTGCCCTTGCTGGGGCAAATACAAATCATTGAATAATGAAATATTACGCAAATAGTAGCGACTCACGATGTCACCTGCGATACCGGATACAAATCCGACCAGCAAAGCAACAACAAGACTGATAAGGATGATATGAGTTTTTGAGAGATTTTTGGACATGGGGGTATTAAGGTTAAAGATTAAGGTTGGAAGATTAAAGGTTGGAAGATTAAAGGTTGGAAGGTGAAAGGTTGTCTTTAATCTTCAATCTTAACCTTGTATCTTAACCTTCAACTCAGTACCACACCGTCGTTAGTGAGACCAATAAAACGGTAATGGAGGCGATAATGAGATAACGGCGGATTAAACGTTGCGTCACAATGCCATAGAGATTTGATTTGAGCAACCCCCAGACAACATAGAAACTCATCGTCAGGAGGAAGCCGGATACATAAAAATCAGTCGGCAAATAGGCCACAACCCAAAAGACCTCTGCAACTATCATACTCAAAATCAGCAAATACATCAATGAACGAACCTGCAGCAGCGCTGCTGACCAGAGCGACTGCACTCCGATAAGCCACGTCACCCCGACCATGAGCAGCAACAGCAGCCAAAACGGCAATCCTACCAAAATCGCCGATGCATACATCGACAAACTGGTGACAAAAAATGTTATTAAGTTGATATAGTTAGAAACATTTTCAATTGACTTCTCACTATACTGCTCAAAGTCATAATTAAACTGATAAATATTGTGCGCGTACAACCAGAGCAAAAACGTGGCAACGCCAATTGCCAAGTGATGCACGAGTCCCACCTCGTTAATCGTCAAAAACGCCAACACCGCCAAGATAAATAATCCGGGTGTCACCGTGTACAGCCAAAAGTTTTTGGTGAGCACTGAATCAACCACACTCAACCACACCAAAGCGAAAACCAAAAGCAACGCCAGCGGCACGATGAGCCAAAAATACTCATACCATCGCAGGTACGCCTCACACAGTACGAAGACGGCAATTGCAAACGCCGTACTCACCCATTGTCTATTTGAAAACATTGAAAATTTGCGTATTACGATGAACCATCAGGTCAATCTCGAGCGCACCCTCATCAAGCTGCACGTCAGTCACGGTCCCCAATCCTCCCAGTGTCGCCTGCATTCCTTTGACCGCAGTGCCAATTGTTGACGATACCGCCATGCGCCCAATACTGCGCGGTAGCTGTAACGCACCCAGTGTCACCTGCATGACATCCAACTCGAGCTCCCCTTCGGTAAACTCAGGTACCGCCTCGATCGTCAGTATCGCCGAACCGCGCTCAGCGAACACCTCCATTGAGTGCGCCGTAATGTCCACCTGCAGGCGCGACACGCGCTCATCGGCAACATGCTCCATGAGCAGCGCCGTGAGAAACCCTTCAGACAAACGTACCGTTGCCGGCGCGGTTGCCGCGCCTGCCGCAAACGCCTGACGCGTCTGCGCCTGAATTGACGCCGCCAGCTGCGCACCTGATTCTTCTGTCGCCGGCACCACCACAGCACGCGGCTGCGGCTCGGTATAATACCGCGCCGTCATAAGCGGCACCTGCGCCAAACCACTTTTTGCCGCAAAGTATCCAACACAGCCAACGCCCACAATAAACAATAATGCGCTATACATGAGGCAATTAAAGCACCCGAAAACCTTGCGCCGCGAGCGCTTGATCTGCTCTTCCATACGGTCAAGCTTTTTTTGGAGCGCCTCGTCTGACGCCGACTCAATGCGTGCCATAGTTATGTGGTAGCTCCTTCCAGTTCATTATCAACGTGAGACTGGAGCATATCATTGATAAACACACTCACCACGAGCGTCACCGGGATGGCAAGTAACAAGCCAACGATTCCTCCCAACTTCCCACCAATGAGTAAGGCAATAATCGAGACAACCGGGTTGAGCCCCGTGGTACGCTGCATAATCTTAGGGACCAACAGATGATTTTCGATCTGCTGAATCAACAAGAAGAGAATGAGGACTAAGAGTGCCTTAAACGGTGAGAGGAAAATGGTCAAAAAGATTGCCAGCGCGCCGGAAATAATCGGACCGACATACGGGATAAATTCCAAAATACCCGCAATGAGCGCAAGCACCAACGCATACGGCACCTGCAAGAGCGACAACCCGACGTACGTTAAAATAAAAATGATAAGCGCCAATAAGAGCTGTCCGCGCATCCACTGCCCCAACTTGCGCTGTACGCTATTGGCGACATGGTAGAGATACGGCTGATACGCGCTGGGAACAAACGAACGAATAATGCGGCGGAACGCACTCTCTTCAACTAACCCATAAAACGTAATGACCAGTACAATCGAAAGCGTCACCAGAGCACCCAAAAATCCCGTGAGTTGCGAAAAAACACTTGATGTTGCTCTCGGCAACAGACTCTCCAGATTTTTCACGCTCTCCAACTCCCAAAAACCATCATGCACCGCTAATCCCAAATTTTCTGATAATTCTTCCGTATACTGCCCCAAGACCTGCACGACCTGCTGTGACTCATTCGTAATTGGCGGAATAACTAAGACAACGGCAAGGGCGAAAAATGCCGCCACCACCGTATACATGATCAAGACAGCAAGTGCGCGCGGCACATGATAGCGATTAAGCCACTGTACCGGTGGCTGTAAGATGAGAATAAAGAGGATAGAGAAAAACACAATCGCGACAATATCGCGAATCAAATATAAAAATCCCAAAACGGCCAAGATCACAATAATCTTAAAGACCGTGTTCATGCTTATTTCGACGTTGATCGTCTTGTTGGTTTGTTGTTCCATATACGGCTCATTATACGCACTTTATCGCCTTTGGTAAAGCAGCGGGTGTTACTTGACTTTTCGCACGACTATGCTAATTTGAGCGCATTGAGGTCGCCTTGCTCATGCGCAGCGGCGGAAAGCAATAATTCCCCCTTTGTTGTTTTCTCCCCCGCTGTTCATGAGTGAGGCTGCTTCACTCCCCCAAAGCCTCTCCCCGCGAGAGCTTTTTAATTACCTGTGATATACTTTGCGCACGATGACTATCTTTACCGTCAACAAGCAGGCCCGTCACGACTATCACGTCAATGACACCATTGAGGCGGGTATTGTATTACACGGCTACGAGGTCAAATCAGTGCGTAACGGACAGGTCAACCTCAAAGGAAGTTATGCAAGCATTGATCATCGCAACGAAGCATATATCTATAATATGCACATTGCCCCCTACGCCAAAGCAACCTCAATCCCCGACTACACTCCGACCCGACCCCGCAAGCTCCTGCTCAATAAGCAGGAAATCCTGAAATTACGGGGAACCTTGAGCCAAAAGGGCTTGACTGTGGTACCACTTTCCTTGTATAGTAAGGCCAATCGAATCAAGGTTGAGCTTGGGCTGGTCCAAGGAAAAAAGAAGGCCGACAAGCGCGAAACCCTGAAACGACGTGATATTCAGCGTGATATTGATCGGGAGTACAAAACCCGGTAGTTACCACTCTGTATTTTCTCTCTCAGACCGTCCACACAGCCTTAATTTCTTTCTTCTTGCACTTCTCTCAGACCGCACACACAGCCGCAGTACAAGGCGGAACTGTTTCGCGCAGGAATCGTACGTCATTGTACGATGACAAGCGAAACCGAAGTTCCAACGCAGTAATGTGGGTGTGTGTGCGGTCATTATGGGGATGCACGGCTTCGATGAAAAGGTCCTTTACATAGTTCTGCAAGTCAAGAGACCATCACCTCTTGTCAATCAAGATGGAACACATACGTGCAAAAACACTTGCAAGCAACGTTCAGAACGCATTCGCGTCTCTTAACTTTGCACCAGTTGCAGCGTAATTAACCGCAGCAACCATCCATGTGCGTGAGGTTCCATAACGCACACCGGGTGTCATAAACATGGAAACCGGACTGTCCTGTACAGTCAGGAGCAGGCTGTCTTAAACTTCCCAGACGTCGTATGTGTATTTTGCTTATTTTCCAAGCACCTACGACTACTGCAAAGTAAGCTATGCTTGTAGACGAACTATAGAAAGCTTTTCAGACGCGGGTTCGATTCCCGCCATCTCCATGAACCACTCAGCACGCTTCGCGTGCTTCGGGTTCATG
>CAZIQD010000024.1:9063-10847 GCA_964541715.1 uncultured Gammaproteobacteria bacterium | reverse complement strand
GCCGTTGCTCGCCCAGTGGTCAACTATCCCGTCACCGTTCGTGTCATACGAACTCGACAACTTGAACTGCTGCCGATTCGTACAATCTGGTGCCAGGATGACCACGTTGGGATCCGTGCGGATCCCGGTACGGTCGGCCAGTTCGATCCCCCAAGCGTTGGAGGTGAACTGCCAGTTGAAGATGAGGTCTTCGCCTACGGTGTAGACGTAGACTTGGTCTTCAACCAGTGCCGGGTCCCATTCCCAGAAGGCTGGGTCATGCGCCGGGTCCGGGAAGCTGGTCTGCATCGCGTAGAAGCGATTAACCGTGCCTTCCCACGAGAACCCGAGACGCATCTGCCCCGACGGTACGGGTCCCGGTGGCGGCGGAGGAGGCGGCGGCGTTCCACCCGTGAAGGTGGTCTTCCAGTCCAGGTTCGCCGCGTTCGCGACGAACGGTGCCACATGGTATGCATCGATACAAGCCCGATGCGTATCATGGTACGAGTAGCCCCCGAAGTGGAGGCACGCCAGTTCTCCGTCGAGGGTAATCAGGGGTGAGCCCGAGTTACCCGCGTCGGAGTTTGCATCGTGGTGGATGAGATACGTATCATCATCCACCCACCAGTACCCGATCTGGCCAGCCGTGTCGAAGGACACGATCTTGCCAAAGGCGCCGTGAAATTCATGGTCAAGAGGATACCCGATGACCATGAGCTCCAGCCCGTGCGCCAGCTCTTGCGAGTCGGCGATGGGCAACGGGGTGCGTTCCTGCGTGTCGCCACGCAGTAGGCACAGATCCCGCTCGGGAAGCGTAGCGTACTCGACGACCGTGACTACGTGATCGAACACGATGTCACGACCGGTGCTGTCCTTGGACGGGAACTCAAGCCGAATGGCGTTGTAGTCCTCCTCCAGGTTCTCGCACACGTGGTAGTTGGTAAGAACCAAGTTCTTGCCCACAATCACGCCGGTACCGTGCCAGAGCTTCTGATCCAGCTGACCGTCCTGCGTGGTGCTGTATGCCTTGACGCGGGGGACCGAAGCCACCCACTCGCTATACCACGCAGCATAGTCGATGCCACCGTCCATGCCGTCCACACCGTCTTCGATCTGTACCGACGTTCCGTCCTCGCACTGCAAGAACGTCCCGTCGGTCGAGGTGATGACGGTGCAGGAGCTGCCGGGCTCACCGGAGGTGAGTGGTACCGAGAACTCGGTGCACACCGCCTCGAGCTGGCCGTCCTTTTCTTGGATGGTGCATGCGGCCGGCTCTTCTTCGAACTGGTCGGGAATACAATTCCCGTTTTCATCGACGGGGTGGTCCTCGACGTCCTTGTAGTCGTGGCCGAGCATCTGCTCGACCGCGTTACTGAAGCAGTCACCATCGAAATCCTCCAACGAGGAGTCGACAGTGGTGACCGTTGTTTCCGGAGCCGGGGCCCGGTCGATGGGAACGAAATTGTTCCCGGTTTTTTCTTCGCCCGTGCACGCGGCAACGAGCAGCATCGTCAGAGCGATAATCGCTGCTTTTTTCATGGTTTCCTCCTGGAATCCGTGGCCTTGCGGCCGGGGTTAATTGAAAATGGTACACTGCCCCAAAATTGAGGCATCGTGTCAATCTATCATATATTCTGTTATTTGTCAATAGCGAGCACTCGCCTTATTGCCTAAAATTAGAGGTTATTTAGCGTCAAAAAGTGCTGACAAAGTGGGATTTTTTACGAAAAAATCAAAGCCTTCAACGTGTTTAAAAAATAAAAGCGGAAATGTAGGTATTCTCTAAAAATCCAAAGCCGTCATCC
>CAZIQD010000024.1:0-8963 GCA_964541715.1 uncultured Gammaproteobacteria bacterium | reverse complement strand
CCTATTAAAGATACTCCGGAGTTTCCTCGCGCAAGGCGCTCAGAATGACGGAGTATCTTCGCTTCCTACATTTAAATCTTGACAATATTTGTTTCTTCTTTTTCTTTCTCCCTAAGTAAGCTACAATACCGGTATGATTGAAGAACAATTACCCTCACAACGCGTCGTTTCCGGCGAGGAGACCAAAGATGAGGTCGCCATCGAACTCACGCTGCGTCCTCAGACACTCGCCGAGTATGTCGGCCAGGAAAAGGTGAAGGAAAACCTCAGTATTTTTATTGAGGCAGCAAAAAAGCGCGGAGATGCACTCGAGCACGTCTTGTTGTATGGTAATCCTGGCTTGGGCAAGACCACACTCGCGCATGTGATCGCGCATGAGATGGGTAGTGGTATTAAAATTACCTCGGGACCGGCAATTGAAAAATCAGGTGACCTTGCGGCCATCCTCTCAAACTTGCAGGAGGGCGATGTTTTGTTTATCGACGAGATTCATCGTCTCAACAAATCAATTGAGGAGATTCTCTATCCGGCGATGGAAGATTACGCGCTTGACATCATCATTGGCAAAGGACCGTCAGCACGCACGCTGCGCCTGGAACTTCCCCACTTCACGCTCATCGGCGCTACGACCAAGATGAGCTCACTCTCCTCACCACTGCGTGATCGCTTCGGCGTCACCTTTCAGTTGGATTTTTATACCGATGCTGAACTACAGCACATTGTAGAACGCAGTGCGCGTCTGCTCGGTGCGCACATCAATGCTGACGCTTCATGCGAAATCGCACAACGCTGTCGCAAGACGCCGCGTATCGCCAACCGCCTCCTCAAGCGCATCCGTGACTTTGCCGAGGTGAAGGGAGATGGTACAATTACTCCAGAGATGACCAGCGCCGCACTTGCCATGATGGATATCGATCAGCTTGGCTTGGACGCGACGGATCGTAAGATACTCCACGCCATCGCCGCAAAGTTTGCCGGCGGTCCGGTTGGCCTCAACACACTTGCTGCCGCAACGGCAGAAGAGATGGAGACGATCGAAACAATCTACGAACCATTCCTGCTCCAGCTTGGCTTTATCGAGCGCACGCCGCGTGGTCGTAAGGCAACCATTCGCTGCTATGAACATCTGGGTCTTGAATCTTCTTCGCAATCTAACCTTGTGTAAATGATCACACTTGCCTTCCCACTCTGGTATATTGCCGTCTTTTTCCTCGCGTTGCTGGGGATTTGGATACTCTATGCGCTCTTTAATATCGCGCATGTGTTGAAGTTTGGCTATATCAACTATATTTCGTATTTCATGACCTTTATTCTACTGGGATTAACGGTGATCATTTTATTTATCGCCTACGAACAGCTACAGGGCATCGACTGGTCCGACCCGATTCGCTTATTCTAAACTATGTTTCTCGAAAAACACATCCCGCACCGCAAGCCGGGTGAAAAACTCATTACCTACGTGCGCCCACACTGGCTGTACCTGGTGAAAAGCACCCTCTTTACCTTCGTGCTGCTTGCGATCCCGGTTGTGTTGTATTTGTTTGTCACCGTTAATCTCCCAAGCACGCTCACTAATACAACGCTCTATGTCTCGGCTGTTTTTTTGATAACGATCTACTATCTGGTCGTCTTGCAGATGTACTACAATCGCTTCATCGACTACCATCTTGATATCTGGATCGTCACCACACATCGCATCATCGCGATCGTGCAAAACAACATCTTCAACCGCACCGTCTCTGAACATCTCCTTAATCGCATCCAGGATGTCTCAGCAAACCAGCAGGGGTTATTGCAGACCTTCTTCAATTATGGCGACGTCTCCGTCCAAACCGCCGGGGAACAAGGCTTCTTCGTTTTTGATGACGTCCCACAACCATTCGAAATCGCGCGACAAATTAATGAGTTGGCACACAAAGAACACGCCAAAGAACATCAGTAACAAAAAAACACCCAGCCGGGTGTTTTTTCGTATCTTATTCTTACGAACTCAATTCCGCCTCGGGGGGTTCTTCGATTTCTTTATTACCTTTGGCAAGTTCCGTCACTGACGGTTCGCTCACGATCGTTTCTGCTTCAACGGTATCGTCATCATCTAGCGACGGGTCGTCGATGCCTGTGTTGGCATCCCAGACTTCGGTGATGTAATCTTCTGCTCCGTCAATACGGTCTTCGTTGGGGTTATCGACCCCGAAATCATCTAGTTGGGACATAGGAATTGGTTAATAGTAAATGGTTAATGGTATATGGCAGCGCCCCGCACCGTGCGAACGAAGAGAGCTCTGGTGCGTGGGTTAAGAATTAAAGATTTCCGCCGGAGGCGGATCCGCCTTTGGCGGAAAAGGTTAAGGTTGAAGGCTTGCCCCGTTGTATAACGGGGTTAAGAATTAAAGATTAAGGTTAAAGATTAGAAGGTTAAGGTTGATGGCTTGCCCCGTTGTATAACGGGGTTGAAGGCCTGCACCGCACCGTGCTATGCACTGGTGCGTGTGCGGGATTCTTTATTACGATCAGCCTCCTCGCGCTTCGCCTCTTCTAAACGGTTCTGTACATTCTTCAGTTCAGTTTCCGTATGCTCCACATCTTGTTTTAATCGATGAATCTGCTGTTCAATTTTCGCCTTCTCCTGCTCAAGACGCTTCAGCTGATCAACAAGACGTCGGTGTTCTTGCTCTTTGCGGCTCGCATCTGATGTCAATCGCTGAACCTTTATATGGGCCTCTTGCACCTTTCTATAAAGAGCTTTTTGCGTGTTATCGTTTGCCATACTCCCTGTTTAATATTTTTCCAGAGCATCTAAGAAAAAGAGCATCCTTTAGGCAGACTTTTTGAAGGCAAGATCACCTCGACCTCTCTTTTCTTTATACGTATCGAGGTCTTCATAGGTCATTTTCACGCCAGCATTATACATAGACTGTATTGCGTCATGGAGTCTGTCAATATACTCCTTGGGTCCTCCTTCCTCCTGGACTTCAAACTTAAAGTTTTCCACTTCGCCAATATCAACTCCGTGCTGCTCTGCCCAATCCATCATACCCTGAGCACTGTCAACCAAATGCTCAATACGCTCAAGCTGTTCCTGCTGTTCAAGATTATTATCTGCTTGTTGATTCTCAAAACCCATAGATGTATGTTAGTAAGTAATTAAAGTATCTGTTATTAAGCCACATGCAGTATTAATATTTACCGAGGGCGTCTAAGATGCGGCAGGCGATCGCATGGAACTTTTCGAGCTTCAATTCGGTTCGCAACTGCTCGACTTCATCGTCGATATGCTCCTTTGTGTATAATACCGCGGTTAAGAGGTTTAATTCAACCTCTTTCATCTTGCGCATGAGGTCATTCTCATCCATAAACCCATTGATCGAGTATCCCATGGCGTCTGCGAGATGCACGAGTTCATTAATGTGCATCATACGCTTTTCGAGCACATCTTGTGGCGTGAGCTCGAGCACCATCACTTGTGATGTCTGCATACTTGTCTGTGTTATCGGCTCCTGCGCCGTTAGTTAAAGATGTTATTGTAATTGGATGCTAGTTCAATGCCAGTATAGTAATACTTGAGAATCTGCTCTGCCGTATAGTTATACTGATCTGACGCAAGGAGTACTGCGCCATGCGCCGAAAGTCCCACGCCATGGCCAAACAACGTCGTCTTGGTGTAGCCTGCCGGCTCTTGCACCGACTGGAGCCATGGCTGATCACTATTCCACACTTCCTTCATCGAACGGGTGCGTCCATCAGACCATGAGAAGTAGGGGGTGATGACAATTGCGCCATCATACGTCACGACCAATCCTTTCGTCGCCTCAACGGCAGCAGTTACCTGCGTGAGTCGTTGCTGTGTCCCATATCCCTTGTACACCTGGTCATACGTCGCATCAACGATGAAATATTCATCAGCGTGCTTGGTCGCGCGATTAAGATGATGTGTCGCATAGGTACGAGCGGCAATCATCATCGTCTTTTGATACTCCATCGGTGATGAGTTGCTTGTCTCAGCGATTCCTTTGAGGTATGTCTCCATCGGCAACTCATTGATTACCCATGTCCGATTTTTTGCAGTGTTGTAACGCAATTCAAGTCCCCCCAAGAACACATTGTCGTTTAATGACTGGTTCCAACCCGGGCGATTTTCATAGCTGACGATTTCAAAGACTGCTGTGTCGCTTACCGGGATGAAGCGCAGATATGAGTTCACCATCGTGTCTGCAGCACCAAATCCATACGCATACTTCCCTGATGATTCAAGGTAGTCGATTGTTAATGGCGTATTGGCAGCGACTGTCGTCAAAACTTTCCCGTTGGCATCAGTCACCGTGAAGGCCTGCGTGTTACGAATAATCTGTGACGCTTCATTGTAAAACAATCCCACGCGAATCAGTGGGCCATTATTGGTCGTCATCACTGGTGTTGTAACGATAGGTGCCTGCTGCAGATCCTTCTGTTCTCCCTGCTGCGCTGCGGCAAGCTCTTTTTCCAACTGTTGCGCTTCGCTCAAGCGTCCAACACTGGTGTAGTACGCGATCATCTCTGCTGTTGATGCGTTAGCTTTTGTAAAGCTCGCCTGTTCAAGCTCCTTACACTTGGCGTTACGATCAAAATCCGCAGCGATGAAATATTTCTGCTGTTCACAGTATTGAAACAATGGGACGGCTGGCTGCACAACCACCTGCTCAGGCTGCTTCACGACGGTTACCGGAGTCGTTGGCGTCGTATATCCTGGCGCAGCAGCAATTTTCTTAAGATTGGCATTCGTAATACCCAGTCCCTGCTCACGCATCACACGAAAGGCGTCGGCAGGGCGTCCCAAGTAATGCAGGGTGCGCGTCGTAGGATGAATGTAGTATGCCTTACCAGCATCTTCCACTTTTAACACAATGCGCCCCGCCAATCGTGACGGAGCTGTTCCCTGCCAGTTTGCAAAATCTTTGTTACTCACACCCAAGCCAAGTTCGCGCATCACACGAAACGCGTCATCAGGACGGCCGAGGAAATAGCGATTGCCATCTTGCGGATTCACATACCAGGCTTCACCACGCTCCTGTACTTGCAACAAAATGTATCCATTCAAGCCAAGGTCATGCGCCGCACTTGCGCTCTTTACGCCAAATGCCTGTGTCCAGGTGTATCCCTTCAGCGAATCGCTCGTGATCTTGTGATCAATAATTGCCAAGACCTGCGCCACCACAAACACCACAATCAGCGCCGTCACCAAGCTCATCACAAAACCGACGGTGTCATTTTTTGCACCCATGTCCTTGCAGGCTGCGTTATAGCGCCACCCGTAGTTATAATTGTATCGGCATGTATTCATAGTGTTGTTTTCACCAAGACGCCTTGCTCACACTCATCAAAGGAGCGTGAGCGAGACATCCAATCGTTAATTTTTCGCTATAGATGCATGTCACTCTTATTGTACATGCGAGCGAACGTTCCACGCATGACGCACGTCATCACGACGACGCCTGCATTGTGGAGTTATCAGAACGCGAGTTTTTACTCCTCGTGCTGGTAACTCCTCACCACGAGTAATCGTGATGAGGGTTAGTTACTATTACCTCTCGGCAAACTGCTGCAAACCGCACGAGGCGATTCTTTGGGCGTCTGCTTCATGGGTAAGGGAGTAACGAATAGTCTATCAGAAGTTGATAGTGAGATGCCCTGTCATGATGAGAGGGATTCGCTATCAGCTTGTGAGGCCAACGATGTTGGCAAGGTTGTAGAAAGAACAACGATCACGTTCAACGATGGGGATGCTCTCATGAGTGATGAGCACATATGGCTTCCTGGGGAGTAACGTCCCGCTCGCTGCGAAAAACTCTCGCTTATGAATTAAAAAAAGACGGACTGGTTTTCAGTCTCATCTTTACAGAGCTTGCGCTTCAGACCAAGCATGGCGGCTTGAAGAGCAAACAAAAAAGGCGAATGGGGTTCCCATTTCACCTTTACCCTCTCAGTATAGCAGGTTTTGACGTCCTTGTAAAGCCTTCGGGGTGCTGTTTGCCTGATATTAGCTTTTTTGTGTCTACAGAGGAGGTTTCATAATGCTGAAAAAATGGTATACTGCGTGAGAAGATTACTCTCACCGATGTCACTCAAACGAACGATCGCCTTCAATTCGCTTGTCCAACTTGCCTCAAAGGTGGCAACGGTCATTTTTGGCACCCTGACTATCGCCATTATGGCCCGATATCTGGGGCAGGAGGGCTTTGGACAGTACTCAACCGTCATCGCATACCTGGCTTTTTTCGGAATCTTAGTTGATTTTGGCCTGCAGATCAGCATGGTCAACCTCATGAGCAAACACCCCGATGACGAAGATGCCGTGTTTCGCAACACACTCTCCCTGCGCTCGCTCTCCGCACTCGTCCTCTTCGTCCTTGCGCCACTCATCATGCTCCTCTTCCCTTTTGACGAGGTGATCAAGACGGGAACCTTTATCCTTACCCTCAACTACGCGCTCCTCGCCATCCACCAGCTCCTCATCGGGTTTTTCCAAAAAAAGCTCAAGATGGACAAGATTGCCATTGCTGAAATTACCGGTAAGATCCTACTCCTTGGTGGTATCTGGGCGGCAGCTGCGCTTGATTGGGGCCTCTATGGTATGCTCTGGGTCATCGTCGCCTCAACCGGCGCGCAGGTAATCATGGGTCTCTGGTACGCACACGGCTTCACCTCGCTACGCTGGGAGTTTGACTTCAGCTGGTGGAAACGCATCCTGAGCAACTCCTGGCCCATCGCTATTGCCACCATGTTTAATCTCGTCTACTTCAAGGCCGACACACTCGTCCTCTCGCTCACTCGCTCACAGGCCGAAGTTGGTATCTACTCGGCGCCCTATCGTGTCCTTGAAATTCTCACCGGCTACCCCTATCTCTTCGTAGGCCTCATCTTCCCCCTCATTGCCGCCGCCTGGGCGCAGGTCAACAAAGATCGCTTTGAACATTTTTTTCAAACTTCGTTTAACTTGCTTGTCATGGCTGCCGTACCGATGATCGCAGGAACACTTCCGCTTGCAGAGCGTCTCATGGTATTGCTTGCCGGCGAGGAATTTGCCGCTTCCGGCATCGTCTTACAATATCTTATCGTTGCCACCGGCATTATCTTCGTCAACGTTATCTTTGCCTATGTCGTCGTGATTATTGATAAGCAACGCCAGATGATTGCCGGATACGCCGTGACGGCGGTTGTCGCCTTAACCAGCTATCTCATCTTTATCCCCATCTACTCCTATATCGCGGCGGCCATCATTACCATTATTGCTGAGTGTATGATCTTTGGACTCAACATGTTCATGGTGACCAAGAACACTCAGTTTTTCCCAAAATTAGCTATTTTTTGGAAATCCCTCCTCGCCTCACTGATCATGGTCGGCAGTATTCTCATCGCCTGGAACCTCCCACTCCTGCTCATTGTAGCGCTGGCAATGCTCGTCTATGGCATCATGCTCTACCTCCTGGGCGCAATTTCCAAACAAACGCTTATTGAAATTTTCAAACCCCGATAATCTATGTCTGTTACCGTCATCGACTCAACACGCGGCACCGCCTCATACTTCCCCGTACTTGCGGCACTTCCTGTGCGCAACATCCCGCTGACCATCTATACCGGCAATGAACAGCTCATTGCCGCGTGCAAAGAGAACTGCACCATCAAGCGACGGCGCGGCATCAGTCAACCCAAAAGCTTTGGGGATTGGTTTTTTTTCACGCTTGCCGCGCCGGTGCTCTGGTTGTTGTTAATGGGGCGCCTCATTCTCCTTGCGTCACGCAAACAACGCACGCTCATCTTCACGGGATTGACGGAAAAAATCCTGCTCACCCCCTGGGCACGCCTCTTGCGCTTTCGTGTTATCTGGCTTGAGGATGAGTTTTATCCCCCCTCATTTACCAGCAACATCTACTCACTCTGGTTTCGCCTGTGTGCGCGCATGAGCGAGCTGATTGCCACCTCCCACGCAATCGCCAACCACCTGCATAACGATATCAAGGTGCCACAACGATGCGTCACCGTTATCGGGCGCATCGTGAACATTGATCACATCAAGCAGCAGACGGATTTGTATGAAAATATGGTGCAGCAGGACTACCAGGTGCATAACAAGGCGCTCTTTGTAATCGGCTTTATCGGCGAACTGGAAACTGCCAACGGTGTGGAGTATCTGCTCAAAGCAATCGAATACTTTAAAGAGCTCATCCCGCACTTTCAGATTATTATTGTAGGGGACGGGCCGCAGAAAAAAAGCCTCATGTGGCTTTCCAAAATGTTACGTCTTGATACGCATATTCGTTTTGTCGGCAATCAGGACAATATCCAACGTTGGTACAATTACTTTAACGTGCTTGTCTATCCGCGCACGCAACGACTTGCCTTTGCCACCACTGTTGCCGAGGCGATGAGCGCCGGTATCCCCGTCGTCACCTTTGATGTCGATGGCGTCCGTGAGGTGGTGAATCATCAAGGCGGCATGGTCGTGCCTGTCGGTGCAACCGAGCGAATGGCTGAAGCAATCTTTCAGCTCTACAACAGCACCGAAGTCCGTGAGCGCTTTGCGCTGCAAGGTAAACAGCGTATTGCCAAACTACACAGCGAAGCTGCCGTTATCGAGGCATTTACTGCACATATACGGAACATTAAACAAAAAAGCTCGGCCGCCAGACGGCCGAGCTGAGCTCGAAGATCGAGCTCAATAAGTGTATTCCCGGATGCTTAACGACGCTTCCATGCGACAAGCTGAGTCCGCTGCTTGTTTTTGGTGGGTGGCGGGCCATCGAAACGATGACCTGCCTGTTGCATGAGATAACGCAGGCGCTTGCGCCACTCTTCTTCACGAATGATCGCGAACTGAGGCGGCATCACAAGTTTGGAGCGTTGATGGGGGGTGGGATTGGCAATCTCCATGATCGCCCCCGGCGCTGAAAGGGGAGTTCCTCCCGCCAGCGCCAGTGATGTCATGAGTA
>CAZIQD010000023.1:7358-12504 GCA_964541715.1 uncultured Gammaproteobacteria bacterium | reverse complement strand
TGATGTTAGGTCAACCTCCTTTGTCGAAAAGAATGAACTGCGAATAGAACCAAGAACACGATGATGAGATCCACGCCGCTGCCGGATGAACCGGCTGAACAGGCGAAGCCACCATACTGATTGATGATGCTCACCGGCGACGGATACTCATGCGCAGTATCACCATCGCCTTGCACATCATCACCAGGCACGTCATCTACGGGATCCGTTACCGGATCGGCAACGTCCTCATCATCGGCGAGATCGTCGTCAATGATCAGCACGCTTCCCGGGTAGTCATTAGGATCAGCCGGATTGTAGTGCTGATGGTATTCTTCATCATCGCTATACCCATCAGCATCCGTATCCACGTTGCGCGGATCCGTGGCGAGACGGTACTCCATAAGATTGGAAAGACCGTCCCCATCAGCATCCTGCTGCGCGTCTGATGGATTCGCCGGGTCAAGGTGATATGACACCTCCCACGCATCATCCATCAGATCCTGATCAGCGTCGACAATAGAAGCAAATCCCCCTCCGGTGCCATCATTGTGCTCAAATACCAGTTCGAGCGCATCCATGGCGATATATTTTGGATTCACTTCTTCCGTCGACCCTTGCAGCGCAACGGCATACCCCCACTCCACGTTAAACTGAAACCGTCCTACAAACACCCGCTCATTGAGACCGGGATTGCGACTCTGGTTCAGTTCAAAAACGAACGGATTGGGATGATTACTCCCCGAATGCCACACCGTGTAGCGCGCCTTGCTTGCCGTCGCGTAGCTGTGCGGCAGATAGACGAAGAGGTCATAGAACCCCGTGCGCGGCACGAAGAAATTCCATGACGCCTGCGTTCCTTCCGTACTCTTGGCAAGCCACAGATAGTTGCCGTATCCCATGCTGCGACGCTCACTCGTGCCTTCACGATGCTGTCGCCGCCATACACCCGCATCAAGTTCCACGTGCAGCGGATCGTGGGTGTTCACCACGTACGGATGCACGACAATCGTCTGCACACGCTGATGCAAGACGCGGTTATTGGCGATGAACTCGAGTGGATCAATCCACGACGCATGAAACGCCGGATCATCAACCGCAGAATAGCCCGGGCCGGGCGTGAGCTCGGCAGTACGCTTCACCTCAAAGTGCAGATGTGACGCCGTGCCGTAGTAGCCATTGGCGTTGCCAATCGTACCGATACGCCATCCCTTGGCGACCTGCGTCTGTCCGCGAACGATCTGTGACGGCGCAATACTCGTACCATCATCACGCACGATGCTAATGCTTGCGAGATGCGCATACAGTACGTACACCGTCTGCGCGGTTTCAGCTCCCTGCAGACGATAGATATATCCGCTGGGCGCATCACAGCGCAACATGAGGTACTTGCCCCAGGCGTTGGAGACGGTCGTGTCATCAAACGCCTGGACGATGCAGTGATTCACCGCATACAGCGGCTTACCATAGTCGGAACTGCCAGCGAGATTGATGTCCGCACCCAGATGCACCTTCGTCGTCGAGTTAAACAGCGAGCCAAACGGCTGGTAGTCATACCACGAGCCGTTGGGGATACTATTTTCCCAACGATAGATCTGTTGCGCGTCCACCGGATACTCAAAACCGTGCGTCTGCGAGTAATCCGGCTCATCAGGTGTCACCTGATCGTCATTCGGTTCATCGGGTGGCGGTACCGGTTCCTCGTCATCCGGCTCATCCGGTGGTGGCGGAGGTGGCGGCTGGCTACTACGTTGTACCAAGAAACTAATACGTCCCCATGGCTCATACGCAATATTGCCGGCGCGATCCGTCACCCAAGCAGTGAGCGTATAGCTCCCGTCGGGTGCACTCGGCAGCGTGTGGTTGAGACTCTCAACATTGTTGAAGTCTCGATGTACCACACCATCCATACCCGCACTCCAGCCACTTGGCAGATATCCGCTCGGCGCCCACAGATACAATCGTATCCATGCAATGCCCGACAAGTCCTGCGCGGCAATCTGTAGCTGTGGATCGCCACTCACCACCTGGCCGTTGCTGGGCGAGCTGATCTGTGACGTTGGTTTCACGTTGTCGTGACGCACCAACATCTTCTCACCAAATTCCCAACTACCATCCGATCGAAAGACCCAGTACGTCACCTCGAAGACCTGGTTTTCCAACCCGGCCATTCGGAACATGACACGCTGGTCAATCCGATCCAACTCGTAGTACCACCAACCATTTGCCAAACTCCATCCGGAGTTTTGTCCCTGACCATTATTGGTCAGGCCTCTGATGTAGGCGCGCCAGCGGACAAAGCCACTGGCATCCGACACACCCCACTCGATGCCACTTTCGGCAGTGGGATTCTTTTTGACACTGATAGCATGCGCCGCCGCAAACGACGGCAAACACCACAGCATCACCACGATCATGAGCCCACGAAACACGCACATAACTTTTCTCCTTTCGTTGTATTGTCAAAGTTCGTGCACTTGCATCATAGCGAACCCGATATTCGTTCGCCTATACGTTGTGCCGAATAAAACTGTCACCCATCTGCGAACATCACTATCCACAATGCACGCTCATCGTTAAAAAGATATACAAAAAAGCACCAAAAAACTGATGTCAGCACATAACCAACATCAGTATCCGCAAGCAATGAAAAAAGCCCGAGGTCCACGAAAGACCTCGGGCCGACGGAAGAGTGAGTGTGTCCGCACAACGCGGCCTCATTCCACCGTACCCCCTCATGAGTGAAAGTACACGTCGAATCACGGCAAGATCGCTAGACACATCCTGGCGTATACTCACCGGCGCGAATAATCTTAAGGGCGGCGGTAAGTCGATGAGCTGCATGCTCCCACAACGGCGATGAGACAAGGAAGATCACGAACACCAGCAAATCCATGCCCGCCTCAAACGCTTGGGCAGCAAAGCCTTTCCATAAAAAGTGTTCCATGATAACCAGTACCACCGGCGTCCCTACGCCAATCAGAAGATAGAGTTTGAACCACAGGGGGATCCATTCGATCACCCGAAAAAAGAACGTTTCCATGAGCATACTCCTTTTCAATAAAACAAGCATACGCACAAAACGCATGCTTGTCAAAAGTTACATCTGCTTGGGCACTTCGATACCGATGAGCGCAAGACCATCACTGAGCACACGTTCCACTGCGTCAATGAGCGCTAAACGTGCCTTCTGCAGCTCAGCTTCCGCCTTGAGCACCGGCACATCGTGATAGTAACGGTTCATGAGCTGCGCCAGATCATAGAGATAATGTGTGAGCAGTGCCGGATTATGTTGCTCGAGTGCGCGCATGCAAACTTCTTCATAACCGCGCAACAGATTGAGCGCTTGTCGTTCCAAATAATGCTCGAGTAAATCCGCCAAAAATGCTTTGGGTGCTTTCGCCTTCTTGAGAATTGAGCGGAGACGCACCGCTGTGTACTGCACATACGGCCCGGTCTTACCGGTAAAGCTCACCGCCTCCTGCGGATCAAACACCATCGTCTTCTTGGCATCAACATTGAGAATATAAAACTTAATCGCCGCGCGCATGAGCTGCGTTGCAATACGCGCAACTTCTTTGTCTGACAACTGCTCCTGGCGCTTGGCAATTTCAACGCGCGCCAACGCTTCTGTCTCACCCAACAATGCATCGGCAAGCGCACGACCAAATCCTTCACGTGACTTAATCTTGCCTTCGGGCAAACGCATCATACCGTAACTGAGATGATGGTACTTATCAGTTGACGCTTCCAACGCCTGCAAAATCGCAAACAATTGCTTAAGCTGAAGATTTTGCTCATCAGCAACGACGTAGATTGATTTGTCGAGTTTTTTCTGTGCTTTTAATTCGGCAAGATATAAATCCTGCGTGATGTACAACGACGTACCGTCTTTGCGCAAAACAATTTTATTGGGCAACCCTAACGCCTCAAGATCGGCGTAAATCTCACCTTCGTCACCCTGTTGTAAAATTCCCTGCCCGACGTGACGACGCACCACATCTTTTGCTTTGTCGTAGATATCAGATTCATAATACGTCACATCAAAATCACCTTCCGCCAACGTTGCGAGCGTCTCCTTAAATCCGGCGTACACCCAGGCGTTCATCTGCTTCCAGAGTTTACGCATACGCTTGTCACCTTTTTCCCACAGCACTAAGTACTCGCGCGCCATCTCTTCAAGCTTGGGGTCTTTTTCCGCCTCGCGACCAAACAAGACATAGTAATGCCCCACGAAATGGTCTGGTTTCATCTTCTCTGATGTAGGAGTCTTCCCTTTGCCAAACAGATCATAGGCAACCATTGATTTAGCAATTGCAATGCCGCGATCGTTAAACAACGTCGCGCGAATAACCTTCGCACCCGCTGCTTCATATAAACGCGCGATTGAAGCACCAAGCGTCAGGTTGCGCACATGCCCCACCGTCATCGGCTTGTTCGTGTTGGGCGAAAAATACTCTACCATGATGCGCTGTCCTTTGAGCGGCTTATCTGCGTGTAACCCAGCTCGAATGCCGGTAATCACCCGCTCATTCATAAAGCGCGGATCGATAAACACATTGAGATACGGCCCCGCTGCCTGCAACTGCGTGCATCCCTGTGGTACTGCTTTGCCTGCTAATTCTTGTGCGAGTGCAGCAGGATTACCCTTAAGCTCTTTGGCAACGGTAAACAACGGAATCGCCAAATCACCCATCTCCGGTTGAGGCGGGGTGGTAATCAACTGCGCGTCAAAAGCAACGTCCGTGTGTGACGTCACAAAATCAGCAAGCGTTTGTTTGAGTTCATCATTCAGATTCATGCACCTATTGTAGCACGATTAAAGGGTTTTTCAATGTCCTCTCTTTCCCGGCGCCTCAGGAGCCGGAAACCTCACGGCTCCTGAGGCGCCGGGAGTAAAAAAAGACGGGCCCCACACGTGTTGGGACCCGCTTCACACTTTTGGCACAATTACGCAGCAAGTGCGCGAATGTGCCGAGCTACTGCCATAAAATCAGGCTTACCAATGGCATGATGACACCCGGCTTCGTGCAGCTCATGGTTGAGCCGCGTGTCGCCCGAAAAGGCAATCATCACGCCCTTGTACGCCCGATCCTTGAGTTCGACGACCAAGGGCAACGTGTCTCCCTCGCTCTGCAGACTGCCGTCAAGGACGATGCA
Organism: uncultured Gammaproteobacteria bacterium; assembly: GCA_964541715.1. Classification (GTDB taxonomy): domain Bacteria; phylum Patescibacteriota; class Patescibacteriia; order CAIXNZ01; family JADLGS01; genus CAYRMM01. The sequence continues at coordinate 7,365 of CAZIQD010000023.1, read as the reverse complement.
GCTGTAG
>CAZIQD010000023.1:4875-7258 GCA_964541715.1 uncultured Gammaproteobacteria bacterium | reverse complement strand
GCATCGGCAAGGACGCGCGTTGAGGCACGCTTTGTTTCGATATCAGTAGGCTTGGCGCCTTGTGAAAAGACCGCAAGAAACTCATCACGCGCCGCATCAGCATGCTCTTGTCCTTTATAGATACTCACCACCTCATGCGCAAGTCGAAGTTTCGCGTCGCGCGGATTGCCGCCCTGCTTCATATCAGCAACTAACGCATCAATCTCTGCTGTGGACACATCCGTTAAAATTCGGAACGCGCTGCCAATCATCTCATCAGACCACGACATAACTTTACCAAACATATCGCTTGGCTCATCGGCAAGCGCCACAAAATTATTATCCGTCTTGGACATCTTCTTACCCTCAGCGTCCGTCAGCAACTCTGTTGTCATCACCAACTTATCTTTGCCCTGCATCGCTTTTTGCAAAGTGCGCCCGGCAAGCATATTAAACGTCTGGTCGTTACCGCCAATCTCCATATCCACATCAAGATAGACCGAGTCATACCCCTGCATCAACGGGTACAAAAATTCATGCAGATGAATCGGCTTGCCTTCATCCATGCGATTAGCAAACATATCACGCTCCAACATCTGCTGGACGGTAAAATGCGAAGCGAGATCAACGACATCGGCAAAATCCATCTTTCCCAGCCAATCCGCGTTGTAGCGAACTTCAACGGGATTGGTCGAATCTTTAAAATTAATGAGGGGCGCGAGCTGCAACACATAATCCTTCATGTTGCGCTTCACATCCTCATCAGTCAGCTGCGCGCGCGCCGCCATCTTATCGGTCGGATCGCCGATCTTTGCCGTGAAACTCCCGATGAGCACGATGACGCGATGTCCAAGCTGCTGTAATTTGGCCAACTTGCGAAACACTGTGCCGTGCCCCAAGTGCAATGACGCACCCGTCGGATCAACGCCCGTGTAAATCGTGAGCCGCTTCCCGCTCATCAGGCGCTTGCGCACCTCGTCAGCAGACGGGTAGAGATTTTCAACAGCGCGCGCCAAAAACTCGTCAACGAGCTGTTCGTCGACTCGCACGGTTGGTTCTTTTTGTGTGAATGGAAAAAATTTCATGGGTGAGAATTAATGTAACGTTTCCAATTGTTCTTTGAGTACGGCAAGTTTATGCTCCGCCTGACTAAACTGCTGCTTCACCTGCTCCACCACCTCCTGCGGCGCTCCCTGGACAAAATTACTATTATCAAGTTTCGCCGAAGCCTGCGTTAGCTGCTTGTACGTCTCATCAATTTCTTTTTCGAGTCGAGCCGTCTCCTTGGCCACATCAATCAAGCCCTCGAGTAACAGGTAGACCGTGTTGGCCTCACCAAAGACGCTTGCCGCCGACTGCTTGGGTCGTTCATCAATCGTCTCGACAATCGTCAGCTCTTCCAGGCGACCAAGACGCTTGATGATCTCGGCCTGCGCCGCAAACTGCTGATCATCAGCGCTCACAATCATCGCCTTGAGTTTAAGCGCGGGGTCAAGTTTGTTTTCTCCGCGCATCGTACGAATCGTTGCCACTGCTTGCATAATAGCATCAAACGGCACCTCCCGAATATCCTCAGCAATCACGCGCGGCCATCGCTGCGTCATCAAAAACTCGTCCTCACCAAAGTAGCTCCACAGATACTCCGTCACAAACGGTGTGAACGGATGCCACAGCACGAGCACCTTTTCTAAGATATACAGGAGCACCTCGTCCTTCATGCCTTCAATCTTGGCAATTTCAATATACCAGTCAGCAAGCGTGTTCCAGGTAAAATCGCGTAAGCGCTCACCGGCAAGTGAGAACTGATACTCTTCAATATGACGCGAGACAGCAAGAATCGTCTTATCAAGCTCATTGAGAATCCACTCGTCAGCAACAGTCTGTGGCGCGGGACGCTCAGTGACACGGCGAACCTCATCAACTGACTGGAAGATAAAGCGTGCAATATTATATAACTTGTTCACGAAGTTGCGATACCCTTCGATTTTCGCCTCACTCATCTTCAGATCAGCACCCGGCGTCGAACCGATAATCAACGAGAGCCGCAGTGCATCGGTGCCATACTTGGGAATCACATCAAGCGGATCGATGACATTGCCCAACGACTTACTCATCTTGCGCCCCTGTTCATCACGCACGAGTCCGTGCAGATACACTGTCTTAAACGGCACCTCTCCCAAGGTATACGTCGACATAAGAATCATGCGCGCAACCCAAAAGAAGATAATGTCATATCCCGTCTCCAAGACATCCGTCGGGTGAAACCGTTCCAAATCATTTTTTTCCTCATAGCGCTCCGCAACCGTGTCCTGCTTCACATTCCCCGGCCAGCCAAGCGTCGCAAAGGTCCACTGCCCTGATGAAAACCAGGTGTCCAGCGTGTCCGTATCCTGCACCCAGCCTT
>CAZIQD010000023.1:2052-4775 GCA_964541715.1 uncultured Gammaproteobacteria bacterium | reverse complement strand
GCCTTCACCTTCTGGCTGCGCTTTCGCCGCAACAATTTCTTCGCCTCGATACCATACCGGGATACGATGGCCATACCAAATCTGGCGTGAAATACACCAGTTGTGCAAATTTTCCATCCAGTCCGTGTACGTTTTTTCGAAACGCTCCGGCACAAAGGTAATCTGCTTGGCACGCACCACCTCAAGCGCACGCTCCTTGAGCGTCTGCTTCTTACCATCAGGAAATGCAATATCCTTATCAACATCCACAAACCACTGTAGTGACGGAATCGGTTCAACCGTCTGATCGCAGCGATAACAGATTGCCAAACTCTGTGGCATATCCTGCTCTTCGATCATCAGCTCCTGCTCGCGCAGCCAGGCAACCACCTGTTTGCGCGCCTCAAGCGTGGTGAGTCCGGCAAACGCACCGCCTGCCTCGGTAATGCGGCCCTCTTCATTAATCAATTTGATAATATCCAAATCATGCGTAAGCGCCATCTGATAATCAACCATTGAATGCGCCGGCGTCACACCCAACGCGCCCGTTCCAAAATCCTTATCAACATGATGATCGCCCACCACTTTAATCTTAAGCGTCACACCACCCGCAAACGGTACTTCAAAAACCTTGCCAATATATGACGCATACCGCTCGTCCGCCGGATGCACCGCAACCGCAGTATCAGCCAACTTCGTCTCCGGACGTGTTGTCGAAATGGCAAACGGAAAATCAGCGCCGTACTTAAACGTATAGAGCTTCGCCGAGGTGTCTTTGTGATTCACCTCATCATCCGCAAGCGTACTCTGACAACGTGGACACCAGTTCACCACACGGTCGCCGCGATAAATCAAGCCATCATTGTACATGCGGATAAAGGTCTCCTGCACGGCGTCCGACATACCCGCATCAAGCGTAAAGCGCTCGCGCGACCAGTCACATGATGCGCCCATCTTGCGCACCTGCGTGCGAATCGTTGCACGTGAATCTTCTACAAAGGCATCAATACGCTTGAGTAACTCATCACGCCCCAGCTCATGTCGCGTACTCCCTTCTTGGTCAAAAATAACTTTTTCAACTTTATTTTGTGTCGCAATTGACGCATGATCCGTTCCCGGTAACCACAAGGTACGCTTACCCTGCATGCGCTGGTAGCGAATCATGAGATCCTGGTATGCCAACATTGACGCATGTCCTACATGCAACACCCCCGTCGCGTTGGGCGGTGGCATCATAATCGTAAACGTGCCTGAATTTTCATCAAGATAATAGTTGTCCGGGTTAAACTTCCCTGACTCCTCCCACGCCTCATATAAACGGTCTTCATGCTGCTGGGAATCGTATGCCTTTGGCAACTCCTTATGATTCATATCGTCGTTCAGATAATTTGCACTAATATTCGTACTCATAGGGTATCATGGAAGAACCTTCCTTTCAATGGGAATGGCGCTCCTGACGATAATTAAAATCTGTAAATAACTTTTGACAGTTTTTTGAGTTGGAAAAGGCGTATAATCACACTATCTCGCGCGAATAGTAAAAAATGTCACAAAAAGCTAACAAAATGAGGGGTTTGAGCGTTGACGCAAGCCATATTCACTGCTAAGCTACATGACTGCTTACTTTTTTCTATGGCACTCACACTTAACGAACAATACCAAAAAGCAATTGACGCAAGCAGTAACATCCTGATTGCGTTCAAGAAAAATCACGACGCCGACAGCATCGCTTCAGCGCTTGCCTTGAAATTGCTTCTGGAAAAGATGGATAAAAAAGTCTCCATTGCCAGTGACGGATTCATGCTGGATGCTATGTTTTCGTTTTTACCCGAGTCACAGTGCATTACCAATACCCTGCAAGACACCAAGCAGTTGAAAATTTGTATTGACGTGAAGCAGACACCGATCAAGGATTTGTCATACGCTATCGAAGACGGAACGCTCAACATTATTATCACGCCCAAAAAAGGAGCACTTGCGAATGGGCAGCTTACCACGCACGAAGGAAGCTATCCATACGACCTGATTATTACCGTCGATACGGAAGACCTTGAGTCGCTTGGCTCATTATTTAGCGATCATCAGGATTTGTTTTACAACACGACGATCATCAACATCGATCACAAGCCGGAAAACGAAGAGTACGGCCAGATTAATCATGTCGATCCCAACACGACTTCAACTGCCGAGGCGCTCTATCACCTCATCACCTCGATTGATCAGCACAACCAGCTCATGGACGCACACATCGCACAGTGCCTGCTTTGCGGTATTATCGCCAAGACCAAAAGCTTCAAGTCAGTGCGCGTCACGCCCAAGACCTTGCATGTAGCATCGCAACTGATGAATCAAGGCGCGGACCGCGACATGATCATTAAAAATCTCTACTACACCAAATCAATTAAAACCCTCAAACTCTGGGGCAAGGTACTCACCCGCCTCACTTCCGAAGCGCAACACGCCATCGCCTGGTCATACATCACCCAAAAAGACTTTGACGAGCTCAAAGTCTCACCTGACAAGTTAAGTGATGTCATCGAAGAGCTCATCCTCACCGCGCCGGAGGCAAAAATCATCCTCATCGTCTACGAATACAAACAACAACTCCACGCGACGCTCTACTCAGACACCACGCTCAGCTCCAAGGAGCTGGCGGCTGCGTACAATCCATTTGGATCCAAACGTCTAGCCACCTTCAAAGTCATGGGTGACAACGCCGAAGTAGCGGCACGCCTGCTCGTGAA
>CAZIQD010000023.1:0-1952 GCA_964541715.1 uncultured Gammaproteobacteria bacterium | reverse complement strand
TGATTCTTCTTCGCGCAACTTTCTTTGTACACCTTCATAATCTCGCGTAAGCGTTCACCGCGCAACTCTGGCATCTCGATGCCCAGGCTCTTACGCTTCTTGTTGCACAAGACGCAGTTACTGCGCTTTGCCTTGGTAATCCCGCCGGGCCCTTCAAGCTGTTCGAGTGAAATTGGAATATATGAGTGATTGGGATCGACAATTTCCTTGTACGCCTCCAAGATTTCGCTGTGCTCCATATAGCCGTCATTGGTCATATTCAAAATCCCGGTTTCTTTCAACTCCGCGAGACGCACAATGGCAGGCCACAGATCTTCAATGAGCGTAATCGAGTTTGAAATTGAAATAACTTTTTCATACCCTGCAATCTTATCAACGAAGTTGCGTGGATGTGAGTACATCGACATCGGCATGCGGATGCGCAACTGCAAGACCGGCAACTCCGCAAGCGCCTGCTGCATGGCAATACGCATGCGAGAATAAAAACTTCCGGTGAAATTAGGCTCTGCCTCTTCGTCAAACTCAATGTCAGTGCCACCACTATACACACACCCTGAACTCATCATGATCGGTAACGATCCTGCTTCAAGCGCCGCCAGTGCAAAGTTAATCGCACCGCCGACATTCACCGCCACCGTCGCCTCTTTATTATCCTCACACCAGTCAATCGTCGGATACGCACGAACACCGGCAAAATTAATGACGGCATCAGGCTTGCTTTCCGCGAAGACACGCTTCATGGTTGGCAGATCCGTCACATCAAGACGATCGGTGATCACCTCATGTCCCTGTGAACGCAAAAAGTCAGCAAACTGCCCTCCCAAAAACCCGGTCGCTCCTAAAATATAAAATTTCATACACCTCTCTTATTATTTGTATGCACTCTATCACACAGGTAAACTTTGACAAGACTAGCGATCCCACCCCTGATACACACCATCGCGGATCACCGTCACACCATTCACCACGACATCCTGCCCTGTTGCAAAGATAGTCGCAAATGATACCGTCAGCCATCCCAACACAACCACAGCAAGCACGAATAGCATCCAGGCAATGACGCGCATGGGCACCGTCGTGCGCGGCTGCTTACTATAGTATTTTAAATTTCCATACAGTAAAAAATTGTACGCAGCGGCCAGAGGAAGGACATAGAGCATCGTCACTGCAATCGTCACCAGACGAAACGCAAAGACATCCCAAGCAGCAGGAAGTAAGACCAACGGATACGCAACGAGGCGAGCAGCGGCAATAACCGCACCGGCAAAAAAAGTAATGACGATGACGCGCCATACAACCTTCAGAAAGGCGGCGCGCAACAAGCTCCATGATCGAATCACCGCACTCATCGGTCGGCGACCTTCGGTGACCGCCACCACATCAGCGCAAAAGAGCAGAATTCCCATCACGATCGCCGGTAGCACAAAAATCAATCCCGCTCCAAACACAACCATTGCGCTCACCACGACTGCTCCGATATAACGCCACCAGCGCGCCAGCGCCAAACGATAGACCTCTCTCAGGCGAACAACATGCTCACCATGCGCCACGACATACACGCCAATCACTGCACAGCCCGTCGTCAGCACAACCGCCGCCATGAGCAGCACCAAGCCCGACAACAGAGAAATCAACAGCGCCGGATCTTGCGGCAGACCATACAAATCAATGATCAAAAGCGCGCATGCCAGTAGTATCTGCGCGAGTGCGGCAATGCTCGTGAGTGACAAGAACAAAGAGCGATGGCGTTTCACCAGCTGATGTGCCTTAGCAAGCAAGGTGCGCGCCGAAAGCACGACTGGCACACGCTCAGTCACCACTTCGGCAAAGGCGGCGTCAATCTCACGCTCCTGCCAGCCGGCAGTACGCAACGCTTCACGAATAGCAGCGTCACCCATACCTTGGTTGCGTTGCTGTGTAATATATATTTGAATACTCATCTGCGTCATATG
>CAZIQD010000022.1:1977-12511 GCA_964541715.1 uncultured Gammaproteobacteria bacterium | reverse complement strand
GTAGCCCTAAGGGGAATCGAACCCCTGTTTCCAGGATGAGAACCTGATGTCCTAACCACTAGACGATAGGGCCAAAGTTAAGTAGCACTAGTATACCAAAAAGATTAAAAAAATCAATCCCTTAAAAAGACCCACCTTTCATGCTATACTGGACACGGGGTAGCCCTTAACCTTCATTCTTAATCTTTAACCTTAACCTTTATGAACCTCTCCCTCCAACACCCTATCTTTGACAAACCAACGCATATCGTGGTCACCGGTACGTACGATGCTAAAATCTACGCTGTTACCAATGAAGCGATCACTGAGGTTGCAACCTTTGTCACAGAAAATACAGACAAACAGTACTCAGATAATGAAGGGCATTTCAAACAAGGCAGTCCACAAGGCGTGGTCGCATCAGGAGGCGTGCGTGAAGAGCACAAAGATGTCGCGCGTCGAGATTTTCAGAAAAATCTCACCGACGCACTCAAGCCAATTCTTGGCAGCACACACACGCTCTACGTCTTCACTCCGGAGTTCATGAAAAACTACACCAAAGAAACCATCGAAGGCATTGCTCCCAACAATCTTGAAACCATCTTCGTGAAATTTGGTGACTACACCAATGAATCACCAAAAGACATTGTCGGTATGATTATCGAGTATCGCAGCAAAGATGCTGTGGGACCGGTCAATGAAGAGGCTCGCAAACTACTCAACAACGAGTAGTCTGAAAATATCCCCTGACGGGGATATTTTTTTATACGTCTCATTGTTATCGCGCACGCCACTCGTCCGTCTGACGGACTAAGAGTTCATGGGCAAGCAACGGATCAGCCATAATCTCTTTGACGATGCGCTCCATGCGCGCACCCTGTGAGCCCTTCACGAGAACGAGATCATTTTTGCGCAGCATGTTTTGATACGTGTTCCCTACGCCAACTGATGATTCGTGAAAAAAAAGCTTATCCTCATCAATCCCGGCTTCACGCGCAGCATCATACATGACACGCGCATCCTCACCGACGCAGACAAAGAGCGCGACGTTGTCCATGAGCGCGACACGACGGCCAATCTGCGTATGCTCGGCAACTGAGGTGTCGCCAAGTTCAAGCATCGAGCCCAGGAAAATGATGCGGCGGCCATCGTGCGGTAGCGCAATCGTTTCCATCACATCAAGCGCCGCGTCAACTGCCAAAGGTGAAGCGTTATATGTATCATCAATAATGAGCGAACCTTTAATACCGGCGAGTAGCTGCATGCGCCCTTTGGGCGAACGGTACTGGCGTAATGATTCAGAGATATCAACCATATTCATACCGCGATCAAGTCCCACCGCAATAGCGGCAAGTGCTGCATACACGTTTGCCTTACCGAGGCTGTGCGGCAGGAAAAAAGGCACGGTGCTTCCCTGATAGCTCACCTTAAACGCCGTTCCCCACTGCTTACAGTCCCACTCAGACTGCAGCTCACAAAACTCATCTTCCATACCCACAAAGGCTATCTCAAGGGCGCGCACGTCAGCGTCTTGATTGAAACCGTAGGTTGTGACATTACCACGTACCTTGGGGGCGATTGTCATAACCAACTCGTCATCCGCATTGAGCACAGCTCGCCCTTTGGCCATCTTCGTCACAATCTTTGCCTTTTCCTTGGCAACATTATCGATACTACCAAACTCATGCAAATGAGCTGCTCCAATTGCCGTCAAGACACCAACATCAACGGGCGCCACCTCGGTCAAGTATTCAATGTCCCCCGGCTTGTCCGCACCCATCTCCAGAATGAGCGTATCGGGGTATTGCATCTTAAACAACAGTAATTTCGTGGCGTGGTACAACACCTTGAGCCACCCGATCGGCGACGACCCTCCCGATTCAATGCCAATCACCGACAATGGCACACCCAACTCGTTATTATAGTTTTTGATATTCTCACGAACCGTATGATGAAATTTCAAAACCGCAGCAATCGCTTCCTTTGCCGATGTCTTACCAACTGATCCCGTGATACCAATCACCGTCGGTTGATATTTTCTCAAGATACGCTGCGCGTACCATTTAAGTATGTGTTGAAGTAATCGTTTCATAATTCTCTATGCATTATAGCATGTTTATAAATCATCGGGCGGTACCTGCAGATACTTGAGGATAAAACTAGCGATACGACTGAAGGTAGGTGCTGCCGTTGATGATGAAAAGTTACCACGCTTGGGGTTTTCCAGTTTCACAATCATGACAAATGCCGGGTTATCAATGGGGCCATACCCCACGAATGAATGATTCGTTCTGTTGGAGTAACCCCCTCGCTCAAAATCAGGGATCTGCGCCGTACCCGTCTTACCGGCAATTGAATACCCAGGGACACTCGCTCGATTTGCCTGTCCGTTGCGCACTACTGAAACAAGCATCCCTCCCAGCAACGTTGAAGTACGTGAGTCAATCACTCGATGTATAACGCGTGTCTCGTTTTTTTCAATTGTTCCATCAGCATACCGAACCTCATCCACAATGTACGGCTTCACCAAAAATCCCCCATTAGCAATGGCGGCAAAGGCCTGCACCATCTGCAAGGGAGTTGCTGTAATACCCTGCCCAAAGGATGCAGTAAAAGAGTAAATATCTCCCTTCTTGGAAAGTGAGTCAACATTGCCGGCACCTTCAGAATTCAGCTGGATGCCGGTTTTCTTCCCAAATCCAAAATTTTCCACATACCGCTTGAAATTATGTGCTCCCAGCTTATCAACGACATAAATCATACCCAGGTTCAATGAGCTGTTGAGCACCTCCACCATATCCACCAACCCGTGAGCCTCTTTGTCCGAGTTACGAATCGTGAATCGATCAACCTTCACCTCGCCAGTATCGACATAGGTTGAATCAGGCGAAATAACTCCCATATCAAGTGCAGCGGCCATCGTAACCGGCTTAAAGATTGATCCAGGTTCATACGCCTCAAATACCGCCGTATTGTTGTACACCCTCACACTCTCAACCATATTATACTCATTGGGGTCAAATGTCGGGTACGAACACATTGCCATAATTTCACCGGTAAACGGATCCATCACAATAACCGCGCCGGACTCTGCTTCATATTTTTCCGCCTCTTCAACAAAGATACGACACACCTGATACTGTAAATTTTTATCAAGTGTCAAGACAACATCAGCCCCATCAACCGCCGGTTGATACGACTTGCTGGTCGATGCAATCCACTGCCCCGACAAATCTTTTTCTGAACGTAACTGCCCAGGCTCACCGCGCAATATTGATTCAAAATATCCTTCAACTCCATACTGCCCGACACGTTGATCTGCCGCACTAACAAAGCCGGTAATATGCGCAGCAGCACGTCCTTCGGGATAGTATCGATGCGTCTCTGATTGAAACTTAACTCCCTCAATACCCAAGGCTTTCACCTGATCATACTCAACCTGCGAGATCTTGCGCTTGAGCACCTCATACGGATCATCCGGTTTATCCAACCGCTTCAATAAATCTTCTTCGGTTATCTGTAAAATAGGGCTCAGTTTTTGCGCGGTGTCCTGCACATTGGTCATATAGCGCGGCTGCGCGTACACCGTGTGAAACTCTTTGTTCAGAGCAATCGGGTAAAGTTGCTCTTCATGACTGAGGCTCGAGACATCTTTGAGATAAATCGTTCCACGCTCAGGAAAGAGCGTGCGAAAAATTTCGTGCTGATCTGAAGCCAGCGCCGCATAAAATTCACCCTGCACTACCTGCAAAAAAAATAACCTACTGACAATCAATAGAGCACATGCCAAAAAACCGGCTTTCAAAAACTGAATCCGGATGTCTTTGGATGTCTTTTTCTGTGTCGGTCGTCGTCGAGAACTATATTGCATCTCCCTATTGTATCAAATTGCCGTAAAACACAAAAGCAAGGGGTTTCCCTTGCCTGTGTTCTGCGCATATCCGTTATTGCACGAGCAGTGTTCCCTGCATCGTTGCGTGCCCTGATCCACAAAATACCGAACAACGATACGTAAATGTTCCTGCTTTGTCTGCAACAAATTGAGTACTTACCGTCTCGCCAACCGGCGCAATAAGATTAACCCCATATTCGCTCAACTGCAATCCATGCGTGACCTCAGCTGAAGTGAAGTTAATGACGACTGTATCTCCCTGATTCACCGTGATAGATGAAGGGGTGAACTCAAAGCGAGTTGCCTGCACATTCACGACACGGGTCTGCGGTTCAGCTGTTTCTTGCGCAGCAGGCGCATCTTCATCTTCACTTTCCGGCGCATCCGTGATCGGATCAGACACCTCAATCTTCACACTCGCATCACCCTGCACTTGCGCAGCTGGCTCATCAACAGCTTGATCAGACTCAGTAGCAGCATCCTCATCAACAAACTCCACCTCTTGCGGATTCACACCCTCCTCAGCAGCGGGGTCAGTCGTGACGGTTGTTTGCGTGTCGCAACTGGCTCCTGCCAACACGACAAACGCAAAAAGAAAGGCAGCGAAGACTCTTAAAACTTTCATGCGTTATTGTTATTACTCTTTGATACCCAACTTCTGAGCGATGCGCTCACGGTCAAATCCGACGATAATCTCACCGTCGATATCCAGTACCGGCACACCCATCTGACCTGATTTCTCGATCATCTCCTGGGCTTTTGATGCGTCAGTTGACACATCAATATCTGTAAACGCCACCTCATTGGTGTTGAGGAATTCTTTTGCCTGCTTGCAATATGGACAGGTTGGCGTTGAGTAAATAGTAACTGAAGCCATACAACTCTGATTAGTATGTAAGTACCCTCAGTATACAGGATTTGGGCAGAAATTAAAACACAACCGTGCTAGCGGTTGTGTTTGAGCGCAAGCATGCCGCAGGCAGCGTCAATGCGCTCACCAAAGCTCCGACGTAGCGTGACTGGCACGCGCAACCGCTCGAGCTCATCCATAAAGGCTTGGAGCCGTTCCCGCGTCGGCGCCTTCCAGGCAACGCCGTACGTTGTGCGTACCGCATCAGTCGCATGAAAACGAATCAAGTTCAAATGATACAGGGGGTGGTTCAATAACTGAGCCAGTTCCCGCGCATCTTGGATCGTATCGTTAAATTCATCAATCACCAAATATTCAAAAAAGATCTTCCGGTTGGTCAACTCGATATATTCACGACACGTTTTCATGAGCAGCTCGATAGAAAATCGATCATTAATCGGCATCATACGCGAGCGCTTCTCGTCGTTTGCCGCATGCAACGAAATTGCCAAATTCACCTGGGGAAAGTCCTTTGCAAATTCCAAAATCTTAGGCACGATACCGCACGTTGAGACCGAAATTTTGCGCCACCCAATATCAAAGTAGTCATGGATAAGATGGAGTGACTCTTTCACTGCGGCATAGTTCGCAAACGGCTCACCCATCCCCATATAAACAATGTTGGTAATGTATTCGCCTCGTTGCCGCAACACCTGCTGTGCCGCTCGAACAATGTCAACCATCTCCCCTGCGGAGAGATTTTTTTGCAACCCCAATGTTCCTGTAGCGCAGAAGTTACACGCCATCGGACATCCCGCCTGACATGACAAACACAACGTGCGACGATCATCCTTATGCTTCATAATCACCGCTTCAACTTTGTGCCCACCTTCACCAAGCTCAAAAACACACTTAACCACATCGTCAGTTTCAAATGAGTCGATCAGCGTCACTGTCGTGAATAGCACGTGCTGTGCAAGTTCAGCGCGCATCGCTACCGGTAAAACACTCACTTCATCCCAGGACGTGATCGGTTGCTGGTAATACAAGGTAAGCGTTTGCTTGAGTCGAAACGCCGGAGCACCCTGCTGGGTAAAAAAAGTTGTCAGTTGCTTGATATCCATATTCACAGGAGCATACGATACAAAAATCGCCCTGTCAAGGATGACATGAGCGATCTTTCATTATTGACTATTTGACCAAATCTTTAATGCGCTTCCCAACCTGGATTTCAAAGCGCGTCACAAGGTCCTTCACGTGCCACAACTTAAGCGCGATGACAAATGAGAACAGTCCAAGCACGACAAAGCCGATCACGAACAAATATTGGATGATTTGTGGCACAAAGATAATACCAAGGCCAAGCACGAGAAATACCAGTCCGATAACGGTAAAGGAAGCAACGACTGCATTAATTTTTTTGACAAAGAAGTCAATGGGATCGAGGTTGATCATAGGAAGTTAGTTAAAGGTTAATAATTCATATTAATTATTAATGATTAACATTAATTATTAACATTCACCCTCAGTATACCACATCTTAATACCCAATGTCTTTGAGGACCTTCGGATCAGCACCTCGCGCAATCGCCTCTTCGCGAGCGTCTTGGGAGTCTTTTTCGCATTGCGCAAGTAACGAAATTACTTTGAACGCTTCTGTTCTGTTCTCATTCACAAAATGCACATCACCATTAGCACCGGTACGTACCGTTTGCCGTGCGGACGGAATGTCGTTATTAAGGCCTTTATGCACGAGCCACTTCATCACACCTAGCGCATCGCCGTATGACATCTCGGTCGATAGCTTCAGTCCAGCCATCTGTTCGCGCACAAAGAGAAAGACGTCGTTATGCCCTTTTTTCTTTGCTTTGATGCGCTCAACGGCAGCAAGCGCACGACTGCGGAACTCGCGCTTCCATGGCACAGGCAATGCTTCAAATTGCTGTTCACGTTTCCCTGGCATACTTACTTAGTAATCTTCTTTACGTTCTTTGACAAATCCAAACCAATCATCAAGCACCTGCAAGACCAGCTTGAGAGGCGCTTCGATAACGATATCCATAAAAATCGCAAATACATTTACCTTCGAGAAGTTGAGTGACAGCCATTTACCGAAACGGACGATGGGCATCGTGAAAAACTCAAAGAGCTCGGTGAAGAATGTTTCTTTTTTCTGCAACACCTCCAAGTCTTTCGCCTGATAACGGATGCGCACGCCAAAGAAACTGACGATGCTCAAGAAGACCAAGAAGAGCATCATGCTCAAAATAGAGAAGTTCAAAATCATCAATACCCGCACGATGAAATAAAATGGGATGAGGAAGGCGATGACATAAATCATATTAAAGAGCGCCATAGTCACCTTGCTGCGCTTTTTCGCCGGACGAATATGCTCAACTTTTGCCGGCTCAGCAGAGAGCATTTCAATGGTCCCCGCCACCATCGCCTCTGTGTTCTTCTTACCCGGTGTCGAGATAGACAGCGAAATCAAAATCATCAACACGACCGGCACCGAGACGTTGATAAACAAGGAGAGCACGTGAACCTCGCCGTAGATAAAGCGGTCAAGGGGAACTTCAATAGCAAGCGCAAGTAGCATCTTGGTCAAGAAGATATAGACGATGGCACGCGACATACTGCGCGATAGCTTTTTGCGCATCTGTTTGTAGCGTCGCAAGGTGATCGCCTCAACGCGCTGCGCTAAGTACGTCGTATCTTCAAGCTGTGCCCGATCCGTCTCAGGATCTTCCACAACCTCCTTGAGTATACGCGTCATGGTAGCGTAACGACGCACTTTTTTGATAAGTTTGTTGACGAGCTTATTATCAATCGGATCTTCAATTTGATGCTTGATCTCATCGATGTTTTCCGCCAAGAATGGAATCAATGCTTCATAATCATCACGCCAACGCGGGTAAAAAAGGCGCAACAAAAAGTAATTGAGCATCGAGCGATCAGACTTGATCAGGCTCCGATTGACTGCAATATACAAATACAGTTCCTTGGTCTTGTCATCCAAATCAGGATAATCAATCTCAAAGCGCTTCTTGCATTCTTCAAATAGAAACTTCACATACACGCGCTCGGTGTATGAAGGCGCCAGCAGCTCTTCAATCTCAGCGGCCGCAATTGAAAGCAACCACTGATATTCCTTAACAGCTTTTTTAAAAAATCCTTTGCGCTCCTGAATCTCCTCAAACAACAGCTGGTACTTGGAGATAACTTCCGCGACGCGCAACGTCATAGACTCAGGCATCGTGTTATTCGGTAGATACCCTGCAGAAATCAATTCTTTGATGATATTCTCAGAAACTTTCTTGATATTACTGCGCTCAATAAAGCGACGCTTGAGAATTCGAAAAATAGCATTTTTGCGGAGCAAATGCTCTTCGTTATAATCAATAAAGGTGCGGAGCTTCTCGTAAAGCGCGGCAACCGCAGATGTCATGAGGTTTACCTTGTAGACCTCTTCGTCTTCGCGCACGACAATGCGATCTTTTGACGAAGCTTCGCGTAAATTACCGAATAATTGTGCTGTTTTTGACATATGGAGCCAGTATACCAGGAAATTAATAATTGGCAACGAACTTACAGTTCAAGTGGGTGACAGATTCCCGACGCAACAAGCTGCGCGTCAATCTCCGGATATTTTGTTATCAGGAAGTAGCGCACCTTACCGACATGCGTTTCACGGAGCTCGGGATCAATACTACGAGCAAACTCGATAATTTTTCGTTGCGCCGCTTCAATATCATCAACACCTGCAACCATCAGTTCAATTTCACAGAGCTCCAGGTCAAAGGTTGTCTCATCAATATCAATCAGAAACTCTCCGTGTCGAAACTTTTTGCGCGTTGATTGGAATTCGACGACCGGCACATACCCATACTCCTTCAGAATATCAAACGAGAGCGTCGATCCGGGTATTCCCACGTGCCTGCAAATTGACGGTGCGTCTTCAAGCTCTTCGTATGACGTCACCTCCGGTGAAAAGTCCGGCGTCGGCACCTTGAGCTCCCACGCACCGTTGCGGTTGCGCAGCCAGGTGTTGGCAAGCATCAGATTGAAATCCGGTGTGTCATAATACACATCTTCAATCACCCGCTCCCCCTCAAACTCGCATTGCTGATAGACAAAATCATACAATGGCTTGCTGGTGAAAAATTTTTTCTCAACTTCAATCATCGTATTGTTAGAATTGGAGAATGGACTCTTCCTTGTGAACATCTTCCGGCTTGAGACTGATGATCTGACCGATGTTATAGGTACCATACTTAGGTGCATCGATAAATCCTTCCATTGCCGCCTCAGCAAGCCACCCTGACTCCAGCCACTCCCAGAGCCATTCGTTCACATACTGAGGGTCATCCTGTGAAATACCGGAGCCAACCGTCTTGAGCCAGCGCTTATTGAACTCTTCTTGTGACCCGATCGGCGGTGCCATAATAATCGGAAGCCCCAACGCCGAGTAAAAACTCAGCTCTGATGGCTTGGTCCACAAAATATCAGTAATCCGCATCGTCGCATCAAACTCTTTGAAATACTCCTCCTTTGACGGCGCATGGAGGATGAAAATATTCTTGCCAATCTGCTTGTGCAAGCCAAGCGACTTCAGCTGGTCCTTGAAGTAACTCGCCAGATTGTTATGAATACCGGCAACCAACGTGAGGTGGAGGCGCTCATTGAGCAGGTCCTCGCGCAATCCTCGCGCAATGGTCACGCCAATATCAC
The DNA here is from genome assembly GCA_964541715.1 of uncultured Gammaproteobacteria bacterium. GTDB lineage: Bacteria > Patescibacteriota > Patescibacteriia > CAIXNZ01 > JADLGS01 > CAYRMM01. The sequence goes on along the minus strand of CAZIQD010000022.1, from coordinate 3,059 downwards.
GCTGCGCGCCAGCGCCACCGACCGCAAATGTCAGATGCAAGGGGCGCTTGGATGTGTATTCGAAATCCTTCGTCCCCATCACATGCTCGATCAGATGACGATACTTATGCAGATAGTGCTTCTGGGGATCCAAATTGACCAATCGTTGCAAGAGATCAGCCTTCACAATTCCTTGATCTTCTCCGATATTTTCCAACGGCAGAGGAAATCCTGTGAGGAAGATATTGCCTCGCGGTACGCCGTATAACTGCAGACGATCAACCGTGCGCTTGTTGGGGCAAAAATATTTAATCTTGGTGAGATGAGGGCTCTTGGGCACCCAACTCCGTGAAACATCCGTATCCGTCACCACACAGTAGATATCATTGCGAAATCCATGCTCTTCTGCCATAAAGGCAACGGCAAAAAATGTCGTAATAAGCGGGATATCTTTGCTATTCAATTTATCAATCAAATCCTTCCCCCACCCCTGCTCGATGTAATGATACATGCTCCGTAACTGGAGATTGGGTTCAGAAAGATCGCGCTTGGGATAAAAGGGTTTAATTTGCTGGAAACGATCAAATGCCCCCCAGACGAGTGGTCCAAGAAACGGCACTTTTTTGAATTTTGACACCCACTCATAAAAGCGACGTGACTCATGCCAAATCTTACTGTCGCGTTCGGGAATGCCCTTATAATTATTGGCATTAATAACTTTACCGCCATACGCCAAACAGCCCAGCGCATTCGCCGGACGCTGGTGTCCATATCCCATATCAACCGCAACCACCCACGAGGGGGTGCAGGTAAGAATAATCTGAGCTCGTGATTCCATGGTCATAGTATATCACAAAAACGCGCTTGGCGGCGCGTTCTTTGTGCATAATGTACCTACCGGTACATTACATTTTCTTGAAAACCACCTTAATGACCGGCTCATACTCATTCCCCTTCTCATCAACAATCTCCACCTTCTCGTTTTTCATGAGTTTTTGAAAGCAGAGGTCAGACAGCAACTCTTCATCAGCCTTAATCTCGTCATTGAGCTCCATGATGCGCTCGAAATCCTTGGCATACGCCTCTCTCACCGAATTATCATA
>CAZIQD010000022.1:0-1877 GCA_964541715.1 uncultured Gammaproteobacteria bacterium | reverse complement strand
GATGGTCAATGGGAAGAATGACATGGGGCACCAGGCACGGGTCACGAGTCACCATGCCTTGTGTCCAGCGTCTTGTGCCCTGTGCCTTATGTACTGTGCCTTGTGTCCAGTGTCTTGTGCACCGTGTATCGTGTGCAAGTATAGCAGATTTTGATAAAAGAAAAAACCGTCCCCCAAGCGTGAGGAGACGGCTGTGTCGTAATGCTAACTGATAACGCGCTCGATGGCATACGCGATAATTCCAACGATAAGCGCCGGCACTGTCGTGATGAGCGTAAGCCATAACGACGCCTTGCGATCCATGACGAGCATGGGAAACAACGCATCGCCATCCTGTGAAAGCGCATTTGCCAACAGTGCTGAGAACGGTACCATGCCCTGCGTATAGAGCGCAAAAAAGATAATTTGCGTTCCACACCCTGGGATCAATCCAACCAGTGCACCGATGAAAACAGCGCCGATCCCTGCTGCACCCATGAGCTGATGCATCACCTGCTCGCCGGCAGCATAGTCGCCCATACCTACCCCAAGCACCGTCAGCTCATACACTAGATACGCCACAAAGACCCATGCACCCACGAACGCTGTTTCTTGTGCGCCGTGAATAAAGGTTTCTTTGAGCGACGTGGATTTTTGCCGTTCTTCCGCAAGACTGTCGTCGGCAAAAATGTTTTTTCGCATGAATGCCAAGAGGACCGAGAGCGCCGTCCCGATGATACCAATTGTTGTCCCGAGATACGGGAACCAATCATCAGGGTTGACTTGAAACAAGAGCGCAACGCCCATCACGACGCCAACCGTCAAAAACGCCCAGTACGCGAGGTAGCCGTGATGTAAGACACGATACCCGAGTGAATCAGGAGCAAGCTCAGCATTGAGCCGTTCATCAATCTGATCATCAGGACCGCATCCGCACCCTTTCTCTGCACATGCAAGTGCCGCTTCATCAACCTGCGTATCGGTAAAGATGCGCATATAATCGATAAAGTACCCTGACGCAATCGCGACAAACAGTGAGATAACGCTCACCCACCAAAATGTCGAGGGGCTATGCGCCAACAGCACGAATGCCGCATCACCGCTGGTCGCAATCAACGTCGCGACAACAGTTCCAAAGCTTACTTGTCGCTTCAGATACAATGGCATGACGAGGATTGCTCCTCCGCAGCCGGGTGATAAGCCCAACAAGGCACCGATGATCGGCTGTAGTCGTGTATTGCGACTAATGGCAGCAACCAAGGCTCCTTGCGAGCGGTAATTGAAATAGGAAAAAAGAATCGTGACTGCGCCGACAAAAACAGTTACTTGCAGAAACGAGGATGCGAGTGAACGCACCACAACTTCCAGAATCTGTTCCATAGCTCTCCTGTGTGTTAGCCTTCACCTGTGTGCAGGTGAAAGAGTACTCTATCATAGACATGAAGGCATGTCAACGCCGCCACCCCCTTGCATTACAAGCAATCCGTCATTCTGAGCGCTACGCGCGAGGAAACTTCGGATTGCATTGAGAAGTAAGCCGAAGTTCCCTCAGGCATAGCCTTCAGGATGACGGCTTACTCCTACCTATGCCCATACCATTCATCTTTAAATCGGTTATAAAATTCATGTAAAAACGCATTCCGCTCAGCGGCAATGCGCTTTGCGGTCGCTGTGTTGAAATGATCTTTGAGTTTAAACAGCTTCTCGTCAAAATGGTTCAGCGAACTTCCCTGATGATTGTAGTACGCCTGCTTGTCGGTAAACTCGGTGATCGGCGGCTCATCAGGATTCCAGAGCAGCCGCCCCTTGTGCCCGCCATAGGCAAAGCACCGCGCAATACCAATCGCTCCCAACGCGTCCAACCGATCCGCATCTTGCACCACCTGCGCCTCCAGCGT
>CAZIQD010000021.1:0-12636 GCA_964541715.1 uncultured Gammaproteobacteria bacterium | reverse complement strand
AAGTTTTGAAGGGTCCGTGAATGGGTTTTCGGGGAAGTTTGTAAATTTCATGGGGAGTGGTTACTGGTCAATAGTCGATGGTTGATGGTGAATGGAGATCGACGAATGGTGCGGGTAATGGGGATCAGCCCCATCGTCATCTCGAGGGTCTGCCCCGCTCAGCGGGGCTTTGCTCGAGAGATCATTGAGCCGACGATGGGATTGCGGATCTTCTCCAGATCCCTCATGCTTTCGTTTCGCACCGCATGCTCGGCGTTACTCGCATGCTCAGCTCACCCAATCATTCAGGATGACGGAGAAGATTCTCGCGCACTTTTGCCTTCAGTCTTAACCTTCAATATTCATCTTTGATCCTTAATCTTTTCCTCCCCCCCCACATACCCCATCATCCGCGCCGTCGCCTGCATGTGTGCCTGTGCTTGGTTCAAGACATCTATAAACTTTCCTTGCGCCTCTTTCACGACATCAGTAGTCAATGCGCCCTGCAAGGTATCCAATTTATCTTGCTCAATAGCAATGCTGAGTTTTTTCTTAAAGTCTGAAGATTTCCAATCACGAAAGAACCCAAAGCGAAGCATGATGTCCAGCAAATACATCTGATCGTTTTTGTTGACCGGCGACAGCAAGACGGTCCCCAGCGCCTCATCAAGTGAGATCTTTTTCATGCCTGTTTTTACCCAGAAATCAAGTGCTTTGGTGAGCGTACGAGTAGAAAAGGTTGATTTCTGAAGCTCCATATGACGGGTCGCTCCCGTACCACCTGCCTCGAGAAGTGATGAGGTCTTGAATTTCCCCTGAAAAATTTCCTGAATTTCTTTCATGGCCACCGCAAGTGAAGGAAACTGCTCCAATGCCTCAGGCGGAATACCCTGGCGCAGCGATGCTGTCTCCAAATCAGCGAAGTAGCCCAAAATCAGATCATAACTGTCTTCCAGTGAGAGGTAATCATGTTCGCGCACGATAAAGCGGCTGGCAAAGGCGGCATCCAGCTCCTCACGAGATTTATACCGCCCTGACTTCAAGTTGGCAGTCGCCAAGACGATAAATCCTTCGGGAATCGTAATCTCCTCTTCCCCATTTTCTTGAATACGCCACTTCTCTCCGGGCTTTTTTGTCATCAAATCATTAATACGAGCCAAGATCTCCGGCGGAATCTGGTCAATTTCATCAATAATGATCGGTTCGCCGTCACGAATCGCCTGCGCCATCACGCCGTATGCAAATTGCGAATACGTCCATCCTGCGTCATACGCCTGAACTGCTGTTTGAAGAAGTTTTTCTCTTCCTTCGACCGTCCATTCCTCCGTCTTTGCGCCCATCTTCTGCATTTCTTTTTTGAGCATGTCCACCCGATCTTCCAGCGTTAAATCCTCACGCTTGATTTTCATCTTACCCATCAAGTCGTAAATACTTGATTCTTTAGATCCGGAAAAAACTAAAATTGACTTCTGATCGTATTCTTCAGAGGCAATCTTCCCTTTTTCTATCAGATGCTGTTTTGCCGCGTGTCGGAGCGCCTCCGTCTTACCGGAACCAAGGTCACCGACCAGCATCACTGGCTCATTGACACGTAAGGCGTGCTTGATAAATTCAATCTCTTCTCGCATGCCCTCAAGCTCCACAAATTTTCCCGAATTCAACTGCTCACGAATATTCATCATATAGTCAAGCCGATCGATCGCGTACAGTTCGCGATATCCTTCAGAGCCAATATATTCATCGAGTTGCTCGTCGATCTTACCAACCTCAGCGTCAGCCTCATCCCGCAAATCCTCCAGCGCCAAAACCTGTTCATCTTCTGAGCGTCCAATCTGATGCGTCAGTACATTGCGCTCGGCTTCACGCTCAGAACGAGCTTGTTTGAGCGGTTGCACTGCGGAACGATACACCGTCTCTGATTCAATCAAAACCCGCAGGTACTTGGTGTATGTATCCTTGTTTTCCGGTGTCGCATCAGCATTGAGTTCAGTAATGAGTTCCTGCAGATCTCCTTCAAGTCGCTCAATATTTTTTTGAATACCTTTGCGCACTACGGCAGGCTGCGACGCGTCAGCGTCCAACGCACGATATGAGAGCAATTTTGAACGAATTTCTTTCAGTCGAAAAATGCGCGTAAGAATCTCATCTTCTTTGACGGGGTCAAGCTCTTGAGCAAATTCAAAAACTTCTTCTTGAGCATACGTATGCAGATCTTCAATATCGATCATGCCACTCACTGAGCCCATCGACATCAGCTCGTATGCCGAAACACCCGTATTTTTAACCCGTTGACGCTGTTTCATGAGTTATTGGTTACAAATTATATAAACATTTCTTTATACCATAAAATAAAGAAAAAGGCAAGTGCTACGCACCTACCTTAAGTATATCATATTTACATCTCGTATTCTCTATCTACAGCACGATCTGCACCTCCTCTTCCAGCTGAATCCCAAACATGTCACGCACCTTCGTCTTCATAAGCGACGCAAGCTGCAACACGTCATCCGCCGTCGCATCACCCGTATTAATGATCATGTTGGCATGCTTCTCATAAATCTGCGCGCCACCGATCTTCATGCCGCGCACCGCTACCTTGTCCAAGAGAAATCCCGCAGGTACCTTGCCATACTCCCAAAACTTCTCAGGAAGATCGGGTATTTTTTCGAAAATCGCACGATTCTCATAGGTGATTATGATGTTTTTGAAAAACGATCCCGCACTTGGTTCATGCGGATGCTTCGTCGCACGTTCGGCGATAATAGCATCAGCATCAGCACGCAATTGCGCGGGATCACCTCCCGGTTGCAACTCGAGCTGCACGGTCAGGATGATATCTGAACTATGTTTAAATTGTGAATCGCGATAGCCAAACGTGAGCTGCTCACGCGTCAACACAAACTGCTTCTTCCCTCGCAATATCTCGACTGCCACAACATGATCTTTCATTTCACCACCATAGGCACCAGCATTACCGCGCACCGCACCTCCGACATCTCCGGGAATCCCCGCCGCCCACGCTATACCACTCAACCCTTCTGTACACGCGCGATTCACCACGTCAGCCAAATCAACGCCCGCGTCGACAACAATATAACGATCATCCTTCATTAACAGATCAGATGTCGCAATATGAATAACTAAGGCGTCTAACCCCGCATCGCCAAATAAAATATTTGACCCTCCCGAAAGGATGAAAAAGGGAATCTTTATTTTTTTGGCATATGTCACCGCCCTCACTAACTCCTCGTTAGTCGTGGCACGTACATACATCGCAGCAGGTCCACCGATACGAAATGTCGTATGCGCAGACAATGGCTCATCGCGCTGCACAATACCTCCCATCAACTCGTTGAGGTGATGAAATTTCTTTTCAAAATCCTTCATACGGACTACGAATCTACGAATTATGCTAATAATGCGAATGCTACGAATGGAATGCGAATCAAATGAGCAAATGATCAACAGAACAAAGGAGCTTTAGGTAGTAAGTAGTATGTAGTAAGTTCGGCCTTACTACTTATACCTTAATACTTACTACTATTTTTCTTCCTTTTTCTTTTTCTCCTTTTATCTTCTAACCTTCCAATCTTTTCCGCCAAAGGCGGATCCGCCTCCGGCGGAAACCTTAACCTTTCCCCACCATACTCCGCACATACCCGTCAATATCCCCCGCACCCATCACCAAGAGTAAGGTGTTTTTGCTTATTTTCTTTTTCAGCAATGCAGGTGCCTCATCAAAGTTCTCGACGTAGGTCAATTTTTGTTTTTTGACAAACTTAGCGATATCGCGTGACGAAATTATTTCATCCTCACTACGGCCCGGTACATCATAAATTTCATGCAACAACACTTCTTTGACCTGCGCACGATCAAGCGCGTGTGCGAAATCATGCAAGAGCAAACGTGTGCGCGCTTTTTGATGCGGCTGGAAATACACCAGAATTTCTTTGTCTGGATAAAACTCGCGAGCGGCAGCTATCGCCGCTTCAACTTCGGTCGGGTGGTGCGCATAATCAGAGATCACCGGAGCACCATGCAACGTCCCGATATGCTCGAAACGGCGCCATGTACCTTTAAACATAGCGAGCGCGTCCTTAATCGTGTCTTGACTGACCCCCATCTCAAGTGCCGCGAGCGTTGCCGCAAGTGCGTTGTAAATATTGTGCTTACCGGGAATCACCAAGTTGAAATCTTTCAGTTCGTTACTCTTGTACACCAATCGGAAAATCTGTCGCCCATGCGCAATTTTGATGTTTTTTGCAAATAAATCCGCTTGGGGATTATCAAGTGCAAAGGAAACGGCCGGACATTCCGGTTTGACGATGTGCTCGACAATATTATGATCATCAAAGTTGTAGACAAATAATCCGTCTGACGGGAGCTTATTGACGAAATCCTGGAAAACTTCTAAATAATCTGACTCCGTCGGATAGACATCAGGATGATCCCACTCCATATTGTTCAAGACAATTGTCGTAGGATTTAAATATAATATTCCTTTTTTGTACTCATCCCCTTCGAGCACATACGACTCGTTGCTTCCTAAGTGCACATTGCTCTCAAACGCAGGGACATACGAACCAACCAAAGCGGTCGGATTGAGTGATGTTTTGGATAAAATACTTGCCAGCATCGCCGTCGTCGTCGTCTTACCGTGCGTTCCGGTAACGACGATATTTTGTGCGTCAGCGGTAAAAATTCCCAGTGCTTCATGGTAGTCAAAACTCGGGATCGAGCGCTTGTCTGCATCCTGACGCTCAATATCCGTTGAGGGTACCGCCGAACTATAAATCACCACATCGCATGATTTGGGGATGGATGATTTTTTTTGCTCACCAGTTACAATAGCAACACCTTCAACGCGCAACTGATCAATAAAATTATTTTCCACAGCATCAGAGCCCGTCACCACAAGCCCTTGATGTGCGACAATACGAGCCAACCCGCTCATCCCCACGCCACCAATACCGATGAAGTGCGCTGTCTTAAAATTTTTTGTTTCACGAGCCATAGATATCATTATGAAATTTTACGCGCGATTGTCAGAATATTTCTTCCCCGCCACCAGGGCGCGCGCGCATATTTATCAGTATAGGTATGCATTTCCAGGGCAAAGCCATGCCGCTCCAATAACAACCGTAATTCGCGGCGCGTAAATGCGTAGAGATAGCGTTCTTGCAACGTTTCCCGATCAGCATTCTGCTGATACGGCACCAAGACATCACGCATTCCCCAGCGACGATACGGCACACCGTACACCACGCGATTCCGTGCGGTAACACGCTTGAGCAGCAATTGCGAGGTAATAAGCCTGTAATATGAACGCTGCCACATATTCCAGTTGGTCATCAATAGGTAGCCACCTTGCTTCACATGAGCAGCAACACGCTCCATCACGTCGTCGTGTAACGCGCGAGGGAAATGCTGCAATACCGCAACGAGCATCACTACGTCAAACGTCTCTCCAAGATCCAGCTGTAACACATTCGCAACCTCGAATTGAGGCGAATTCTCGAGCTGATGAGGCTGACGTTTCGCCTGCTCAATCAACATCGCCGAAGCATCAACTCCCCGATAACTCATCTGACGGTCTCCCAGCAACTCCAATAAACGACCGTTACCACACCCTATCTCAAGGATAGATTGACCATCTCGCAAAAATGGGGTAAAATAATTCAAATCTTCCCACAATTTCCAGCGACTTTGAGAAAAATGGTGGGCAATTGAGTTGTAGGTACGTATCACGGCATCCGTTATGCGAATCGCCTCTTCTCTTGATATCATGATTACCTCTTTTTTCTTATCATCGACCGATGAAACAGCTCGATATCCACGAATCAATCCTCACGCAGCTCGCGCACAAGACCTATCCGCGTGAAAATGACTTTGCGACCGAAATCAGAAAGGTTTCAGGCATGTTTCATATTGCCCCTCCTCGCAAAAACGAACTCCTTGTATCTTACCATACTTTGGTCAATAAGGGAAGATTAGCTAAAAATGAACTCCTTGAGACGCTTCTCAAGAAACGTGAGATCAGAACACTCTCTGGAGTCGCGCCTATTGCGGTTTTGACCAAACCTTATTTTTGCCCGGGACGTTGCGCCTTCTGCCCGACTGAGGCTCGTATGCCTAAATCATACCTCTCCAATGAACCGGCCGTCATGCGCGCTGTACTCAACAAGTGGGATCCCTACAAACAGGTGCAGACCCGACTCACGGCATATGCACGCAATGGTCATGACACCTCAAAGTGCGAATTTATCGTGATCGGCGGTACCTGGTCATTCCTCCCCAAGCGCTACCAAACCTGGTATATCAAGCGCCTCTTTGACGGTCTCAATGGATTTACCGCCAAGTCACTCGTAGAGGCGCAAAAATTTAATGAAACGGCGCCCCATCGCGCAATCGGCCTCTGCCTAGAGACACGCCCCGACTACATCACCACCGATGAGGTGGCACGCATGCGTCAGCTCGGCTGTACGCGCGTCGAAATCGGATTGCAGACCACGAACGCTGAGGTGCTCAAGCTCAATAAACGCGGTCACGGCGTCGAAACCGTCAAACGCGCCACACGTCTCTTGCGCGACGCCGGGTTTAAAATTTCGTATCACATGATGCCCAACCTCCCCGGCTCAACACCAAAGGGCGACATCAAAGATTTTTATAACCTCTTTCATGATCCGGGACTCCACCCCGACATGCTCAAGATTTATCCGTGCGTCGTCGTCCGCGACGCGGAAATTTATCAGTGGTGGAAAGATGGTAACTACAAGCCCTATGATCAAGAAACGCTCAATAAGACGCTCATTGAGTGCAAGAAACTGATCCCTGAGTACGTGCGTGTGACGCGCACGATTCGCGACATTCCCACAACCTCCATTTACGCCGGTAATATGAAGGCTAATTTGCGTCAGGACATTTTAGAAACCATGAAGCAGCAAGGCACCCCCTGTCGCTGCATTCGCTGTCGCGAACCGCGTCGCAACACCTCTGGCGTTGATGAAGCCGTACTCGTTACGCGCGCATATGAAACCGATGGTGGAACTGAGTACTTCCTCTCGTACGAACACCCTGATCAACAGACGTTGTATGGCTTTGTTCGTCTTCGTTTACCAAATGCTGTTCACCCAAAGCTGGCGAAAAAGATGCCGGTACTTGAACACGCTGCCCTCATTCGCGAACTGCATGTCTATGGACCGGTGATTCCTATCGACACACATGAAGGCAAGGTACAGCACAAGGGGTTGGGTAAGAAATTAATGGCAGCAGCAGAAGCACTCAGCGCAGAGCATGGCTATCAGTCACTCGCCGTTATCTCCGGGATTGGCGTTCGTCAGTATTATGAAAAAATTGGCTACTCCCTACGCGACACCTACATGGTCAAAGATTTCGAGTTGCACAAAGCGTAATAAGTGACGTACAATGTACGGGAATAAGGTCAAAGATTGAAAATTAAGGTTGAAGATTAAAAGATGAAGATTAGTTAATTGGTTAATTAGTTAATTAATTCGTAGTATTCGCATTCCATTCGTAGCATTCGCATTATTAGCATAATTCGTAGTATGAAACACCTCCAACACAACGACCCCGAAGTCTATGGGCTCATCCGTGATGAAATCAAACGCCAACAAGACGGCTTAGTTATGATTGCCTCGGAAAACTTCGCCTCTCCAGCTGTGTTGGAAGCGATGGGAACACCATTGCAAAATAAGTACGCGGAAGGATACCCGGGCAAACGCTACTACACCGGCAATCAATACATTGATCAGATTGAAAATCTTGCCATTGACCGTGCAAAAAAGCTCTTCAACGCCGAGCACGCCAATGTTCAGCCTAATGCGGGCTCAACGGCAAACGCCGCAGTCTACATGGCCTGCCTCAACCCAGGAGATACCATCCTCGGCCTTGATTTATCACATGGAGGCCATCTCACGCACGGTTCAGCAGTAAACTTCAGTGGTAAGACCTACCGCTTCGCCTCATATGGTGTCAGCGCTGAGGACGAACGAATTGATATGGACGAGGTACGCGCTCTCGCCCTCAAAGAAAAGCCAAAGATGATTGTCTGCGGCGCAACCGCCTACCCACGCACCATTGATTTCGCTGCATTCGGTGAGATTGCGCGTGAAGTGAACGCCTATCTCCACGCTGATGTTTCGCACATCGTCGGGTTATGTCTTGCCGGCGTTCATCCGCAACCATTTCCACACGCGGATATTGTGATGACGACGACACATAAAACATTGCGCGGTCCGCGCAGTGCCGTTATTCTTTCCAAAGAAACTGATCCGTATCAGGAGCTGTATTTTGCTGACAACAAAAAGAACCTTGCTCGACGCATTGACTCAGCAATCTTCCCTGGTCTGCAAGGCGGTCCACTCGAACATGTCATTGCGGCAAAGGCTGTCGCCTTCCAAGAAGCAATGACTGAGGATTTTTTACAAACACAACGCCAGACCAAGCGTAATGCGGAAGTACTCGCAACAACACTCCAAGCTCGAGGATTACGCCTTATTTCAGGTGGTACGGACAACCACTTAGTACTCGCAGACGTGACGAGCATTGGCACACGCGGCAAAACCGCAGCACAATGGCTCGAACGCGCCGGCATCTACACCAACTTCAACAGCATTCCTTTCGAATCAGGATCGCCGATGGATCCATCAGGTATTCGCATCGGTACGCCGGCACTCACCTCACGTGGCATGAAAGACGCAGAAATGGAGCTCATCGGCGGATTGATCATGGACATGCTGACGGCTCTCGACGATGAGACTGTCCTAGCAAGCACGCAACGCGCTGTCGCCGAGCTCGTGAGCCGATTCCCTTTATACCCTGACTTTCTCTCATGACCGCAACACTCATTGACGGAAACGCACTCGCCAACGAGCTGCGCCTTGCCGTTCACAAAGAAATTATTGGGACCAACGCAACCCCTGGACTTGCCATTATTTTAGTTGGTACTGATCCCGCGTCACAACTCTATGTCTCACTCAAAGAAAAAGCCTGCAAAGAAGTAGGTATTGATTTTCATGCTTACTACCTCGACGAAAACACAACTCAGGAGCAACTGCACGAGGTGATCGATTTCCTCAACGCAGATCCAACAATTCACGCCCTCCTCGTTCAGCTTCCCCTCCCGTCACATCTAGATGAAGATGAAGCCATTGCGCGCATCGCACCACACAAAGACGTCGATGGATTTGGGCCGGTGAACCTCGAAAACTTTCTCGCAGGAAAACCAGCTATTGTTCCAGGACTCGCAAATGGTATTTATGCACTCCTGGAATCCACCAAGGAACCGCTGAACGATAAGCGCGCCGTTGTCTTGGCAAACTCTGAAATCTTCGCACAACCCATTATCGCGCTCCTGGCACACAAAGGAACGGCCACCAGCTATCTCCACCCTGACGATCTCGAACTTGAAGATGCGCTTGGCGAAGCAGATATCATCATCGTCGCTGTCGGGAGAAAATGGTGCATTACGCCAGACCTCGTGAAACCCAATGCCATTATCATCGATGTCGGCACCAACCGTGAAAACGACGTGACCTATGGTGACGTTGACCCTGCTGTTGACGATGTCGTCGCCTTCCGTTCTCCGGTACCTGGCGGTGTTGGCCCCATGACTATCGCATTCCTGCTCGTCAACACGCTTCAACTCTACAAACAACAGTAATCTATCCCGCGCTCAGCGCGGGATTTTTGTTGACAAATCGCCACCACCTATCCCATAATGAAAGTGTTGATTCATAAGCAACCTCATATGTCACTACGGCAAGCAATAGCAGTCCTGCTCTATAGTGCTCTTGTGATAGCGCTTGTGACACCCATCTGGCTTACGATCACCCTCTTGGTCATCGGCATCCCCCTCTTGGGCATGAGCACGTCAGCGCATGCACCTGACCGCATCTGGAAAAACCCCTATTATCGTTATAACTAAAAAATCCCGCTTCGCATCAGATCATGATCACGCGGGATTTTTTGCATCTCGATTATTATCTATTGTCCGAGCACCATTTTCCATGCCTCAACCATTTCTTCATTCAAATCAACCAACACCACCAGATCAACGGAGCGCGGCTTAAAAACTTTGAGCGCATCACGCATCGCTTGTGCCGCCATATCATATCCCATACCGGCAACACCAGTCCCCATCCCCGGAACGGCAAGTGATACATACCCCATATCATCAGCGAGCAGCAACGCTCCTAGCAACGCCTTGGTAATATTAACTTGCGTTAGTTCATCATTAGGATTATCAATCGTCGCGGTATGGATAACACCTTTGTAGGGCAATGTTCCTGCTGTGGTATGAATTGCATCACCAATAATCAAAGGTGCCTGCGCAACCGCATCATCTTCAATCTCCTTACCACCCGCCTGCACAATCGCCTTAGCAACACCATACCCCATATACCCGGTGGCGTGCGCAGGACTCACCAGCGCGTCAACGCGCTGATCTAGAATAGTACCTTTGACAATGCGAATTTCCATACGCAATTAATTAAAAATAGTGTAATAGAGCTGATAGACGATACCACAGGTGAAGACAACGATCACCACCCATGCCCAGAAACGATCGTATTTGAGACAGTATTCCGGTTCACGTGTTTTTGCTTCATGCGACTTCAGTGAAATATAACCCACCAAATTTCCGATGACACCCCCAATCACACCTCCCACAAAGCCAATGACGGCAATGAAGCTGACTTGTGCTACCAGGTAAATCAGGTACGGCACAAGCACTGCCAATCCCCAGGCAATCGTTTTGTGCATGGCATAATCAAACTGGAAGATCTCTCGAAGATGGTGCGCGATGACCAAATGCGACGTAATAATGGCCAAAAACCCGATCAACGCTCCTGCCCACAGTATACTACCTCCAAAATAGCCTGACAAACCCAAAATCGCATCATCGGAGGTCCCAAGGCCTGTAATACCAACAATCGTGAGCCCAAAGAGTAACACTACCACAACGGAAATAATCCCCGAAGTGATAATTGCACTTTTGAGCATTTTTTTATTACGATCCAAAATTTGCTCAACCGTCGTAATTGCTGATATCGACCCCAGTGCAAATAACACGACGCCGTAGGGCAACAAGACATTACCAAGTGTAATCGGCGCGAAGTTTGCAAACTCTATTTTATGCGCGATAAAAACTGAAAGTACTACCAACGATACGAGCAATGCCCCCGTCAACGGGAGTTCAATCCTCTCAAGAAAGGCGATCCCCCGATATAAAATATACCCTGTCCCCACGACATACAGCAACGTCGCCAATGGCAAGGAGCTCCCCAATAGTGGCGACAGGAGTGTGTTCAAAAATCGTCCACCGATGATGACATATGCCAATAAGCTCCCATAAAAGCTCACAATCGTGAGAACCCCCACAAGACGTCCCCAAGGCGCACCCAAATAACGACGCGCAATGCCCACAAACTTCACGTCATCACGCGTTCGTAGGGAAAACTCACCGTGCAAAAGATTGGTGATGGTCAAAATAAATCCAAGGCCGACAACCCAGAGCATCCCCACAACGGGACCTGCTTGTGCCATCACATACGGAATACCAAAAATACCCGCACCAATCGTGGTACCGGTAAGTGCTGCAACAGCGCGAATGTATGAACTGGTCGTCTGCTTCATGCAGGCAGTATAGCAAATTTAACAGCGTTCACCAAAATATCGAAGAATGTATGAGCGCTTATCACCGCTGTGATACACATACCCCTCCATCGTGTTGAGTTTTTCTAAATCAGCATCAAGCTTTTTTTCAAGCGCTACCCAGTCAACCGATAAATCGGCAACCTCGACACGCTGCGTAATGTAAATTTCCTTACCTCGAAACGGGGGCTCGTACTCAATGAGCCCTTTCTTCACTAAATCACGGAGCGCGCGCTGCAGCACATCCTTCCCCAGCCCGGTCTGAGCAGCAACTGCATCAAGATTAAAATGCAATCCCCGTAGCAGCTCCTCATCAAACAAACCATAGAACGCATGAATGACTTCGAGTTTCTTTTTTGCACGCGAACCGATGGCATCCATAATATCCAAGAGCGGCGCGACAAATTTAATCCACGCTTCTTTTTGATTATCACCACTCAGTTTGATATAGCCGGCGCGCTCCAACACCTTAATTGCCGTACCAATCGCCATCTCGGGCACCTGATCAGAGAGTTGATTTTTGATCTCGGAATAGGTCATCAGCACCGGCTCACCTGAATAAGCGCACAAAGCACTATACACCTCCTGCACATTCTCTCTGCTTGGATTATCACCTTTGATAAAAAATTCTTGTAAGTAACGGTCAGCAGGATTGTAAAACAACAAGCAGCGTGACTGCAGACCGTCTCTCCCCGCACGTCCCGCCTCCTGGTAGTAGGCCTCCAACGTCCCGGGCATATCAAAATGCACCACAAACCGAATATCAGGCTTATCAATACCCATACCAAACGCATTCGTGGCGACAATAACATTGTACGTGTTGTTCATAAACGCCTCCTGATACTCCTGACGCTCGTGCGGGGCCAACCCAGCATGATAGGTAATCGCACTCACGCCATGCAATTGCAAAATCTCGGCGATCGATTCCGCGTTGGCACGCGTACCAGCATAGACCACGCCACTCCCCTGAACTCCTTTCACAAA
>CAZIQD010000020.1:6734-13727 GCA_964541715.1 uncultured Gammaproteobacteria bacterium | reverse complement strand
GTCATGAACGCCCATTTCGTATGCGGCGTGATAAGCGCAGTTATGCGCGACCCTACCTGCGGAAGTAACTGCACCTCATACAACCCCGATGTTAACCCATCAAGTTCAATTGCATGATACGCGCGCGCAATCTCAACGCCTTCATGCCGCACCACCAACTCAACACCATCAGTCGCCTGCGCCTCAAAAACGAGTCTTCCTTCGCTCACGGGTAGTTGCAGTGTATGCGCACCTTCCAAAACAATTGGGTACGT
This sequence comes from uncultured Gammaproteobacteria bacterium, assembly GCA_964541715.1. Taxonomy (GTDB): domain Bacteria; phylum Patescibacteriota; class Patescibacteriia; order CAIXNZ01; family JADLGS01; genus CAYRMM01. The sequence continues at coordinate 13,473 of CAZIQD010000020.1, read as the reverse complement.
CACCAGCTCACCCAACGGAGCCTCAGGTAGATGCGCAGGAAGCGAATACTCATACGTTGCGATGGCATCATACGAAAGTTCTTCAACGTCAGCTACTCCAGGTCGGCGTAATACGCGATACCCATCAAAGCGCGTCTCTTCCCACTGCAACGCATCAAGCACTTTGTGCTCAATAGTTGCAAGCGTCATACCACCATCAGGAGTTACCACGCCAACGCGCACAATAGGCGTCGCAGGATTTTTCAGCTGCACAAAAACACGTGCCTTGTCATATAACGTGGGCATTCGCATATCCAGATAGACCGGCTCTTCACGAATCAGTGCGCCGCGCACCCGCGCTTGCGGCACCAAAATGCCATGTAGCGGATGATGGTTTGCGACATCAACACTGACGCTTCGCTCTCCAGTAAGATTATATTCACGCACCACAAGCACTCCCACGATCACGAGTGAGATAAGCACATAGACACCAAATTGTAACCCCTTATTCCAACGTAACATCATACAAATAATAGTCATGGGGCAAGACGCGCGGGTTGGTAATGCGCAATCCTTGTGGCATAAATGAACGCACATTAAGTCGCTCAATCAACAGCGCGTCCTGAAAAATCAAATAGTAAACCGGGATATCAGCGGTCAGCAACAACTCAATACCCGAGAGATGCGCAGGATCAAACTGTGAGATCACCGCGCGCTGCGGAAAGACAATTTTATCACCACGCTCCGTGATAATTACTGCATTGCCCTGCGTTGTATCAATAATGTGTTCATGCAATTCCTGCTGTTCACGTAAAGACTGCTTCACTGCAACCAGGTTGTCAGGACGTAGCACATACAGCTGCATAAGGTTCATGACAAGTACCGCAAACACAATTCCCACAGCAGCCATCTTGTGCCAGATTGTTCCCAACCGATAGACATGTACCACAAAGTACGCGATCAAGGGCGTTAACAAAATTATAATGGGCAGCCAATAACGGTTGAAAGAAATGCCCAGCACGGAGTGATTGAGCGTAAAGGAGTCCACCAACTCCCATGATCCATAATACACAAGCAAAACAATGCTCACCCACGCCAACACCGCAAAGTACGCATACTTCTCGCGATACTGGTGAAAAAAGGCATATGAGACAATACCAAAGACTGCCAAGACAAGAAAGTACCAATGCGCCGGCATAATAAAGCGTGTCACATTCTCCCACAGCTGAGCAGCATCAACGCCAAACGGCAGCAACGCTCCAGTCAGCGACACACCTTGTGTCACGCTCCCCGTCTGTGAAACAGTCGTGGTATACCCCAATGGCAGAAGACTGCCATACGTAGCAAAGTTAAGATACGCATTCACAAAACCCACAACGGCGGCCGGCAGTATCCAGTGCAACAGACGCATCAGCGTAAAGACTTTGCGGAGCGCAATCGCAATCCCCAACACTACTGGGCCAAGCCACAGTATTTCACTGGGCCGAATCATCACCGCACAACCAAGTAAGAGTGATGAGAGTGTGAAATTATAAAAAATCGCGCGATGATACGACGAGCGCAGTAAAAAGTAGATACCTCCCAGTGCACAGGCCAAAAACGCCATATTAGGAAGCATCGCAAACGACGCATAATAAGCATATGCCGGTTGCAGCGCAATCAGTATCGCCGCCACACCAGCAACCGTGCGGTTAAAAAATAATGCCGTTAACTGATACACGAGAACAACTCCCAGCACGCCCAGTACTGCCGTAGCAAAGACTGCAAGATCACCCAGCATCATCATGAGCAGTCCATACAGCACCGGTAATCCCACAAACCCCACCGGGATAAGATTTCCCTGCCGAATCGTCACACTCCGCGGCGTAATCAGATTTTGCGCAATCGCATTGTACGGCTCATCAACCACAAGCGTCTGCTCAGCGGCAAATTGCCGAGCAAAAAAGTAATTCGCCATCTCATCTGGCCAACTATAGCGATCAGGCGCAATACCGATGCGCGGCCACGCATACACCGCAGCCAGAAGGCACATCCCTACCACCACCAACGCCCAACGCGAATATTTGACAATCAGCTCTTTTTTCATTATTTTTATGCGTTTTCACCTCCGGCGCCTCAAGAGCCGGAGCGGCTGCCGGCTCTTGAGGCGCCGGAGCTCTATCAACCGTTATGCAACTATGCTAAAATTGTAACATGAAATTCATACCATACCTAGCGCTCATCGGCCTCACACTCAATACGCTATTTGTACAGTCAAGTGCCTTGGGGCTCCCACTGACACTTATCATTGCCCTCATCATTGCCGCACAACTGGGCAAAAAGTGGCATCCCTCCAACGCACTGTGGGAGCAGCTGGTGATTGGCGGCCTTGGCCTCCTCGCGCTCACCTGTATCACCTATACCATTGCTTTTTATACCATCGGTCTTGGTGCCAAAACGGTCATGATTCTCTTCCTCCTCCTCACGGCAGGACTTCTTTTCTATACCGGACACTTCACGCCGCGCATCCATAGTCACAAGCTCAACGAAGAAGCCGTCTATCTCCACACGCTGTACTACCTCTCACTGGGGACCTTCCTCTACCTCCTTGTTGGCAATGCTTCCGTTGAGGCGATTCCTTCAGTCTGGCATCTCTTTGACGCGCCGACGACTATCACGCTGCTCATCAGCGGTATCACGCTCCTTATCCTGAATGTCCGCATACGCTCAGTGTGGCAACTTGCCAACATTGGCATCTTCTTCACCATCATCGCCTCACTCGCGGTCGTCCTCTACCGCCTTGGCTTTGGATATGACAGCTTCATCCATCAAGCCACCGAAGAACTGTTGCTCGCCAACGGCACCATTACCCCAAAGCCACCCTACTACATCGGACATTACTCACTCGTCGTACTGCTGTCATATCTCACACAACTCGCGCCGTCCTTGATTGATCGATTCCTGCCTGCACTCCTGTACGGCGCTTTCATCCCCGCAACGGCGTTCATCGGCCTGAGCCGTTACTTCACCGCCTCACCGGCACGTCTCTACACCACCATCACGGCACTGCTCATCTTGCCGCTCGCACTCATCATCAACCCAACACCGCAGGCAACAGCATTGATCCTGATGCTTACCGTCATGCTCCTGCTCCTCGCCTGGCTGCAGTCACGCGGCATTGCACTGTGGTTACTGGGCATGATCACTGTCGCCGCGCTCTGCATCCACCCTATCAGCGGACTACCGCTCATCCCCCTCCTCCTTATCGCGCTCTTGGCACGGCGCCATTCAACCGGCGCTTACGTAAATGCCGCACTCGTGACACTTGCGGCAGGAGCGCTCTATCCTGCAGCCTTTTGGGCAGCAAACTTTCTTACACCCAACACCATCTCCCTCCATTCATTCCGCTGGCAACCGGTCAACCTTCTTGCGCATCCCTTTGAGCGACAGTACAACATCTTTTTAGACGGTGCGTACATTCTAGGTAATAGCATCCCTTACGTACTTGTCATTATTGCGGGATGGGTGCTCTATCGCGTCTTCGCAACAAAGAAACATCGCTCACTCGTCGTCTTTGCACTCATGAGCGTGGCACTGTTACTCAATGTTGTCATGCTCACCTTCTTCGTCTCATTTGAGACACTGGCGGCGACTGAAATTGGATTTTTTACGGAGCGCATCGGTATCATGGCACTCTACTGCCTCTACCCACTCCTCGCCTACTTCATCATCACCGCACCGTTACCGTCGCGTTACTATCAAGTCGCTGGACTAACGCTCATTGGTCTGTGTGCCGCTGCCAGCATCTACCTCGCCTATCCCCGATTTGATGATTATGAAAACAGTAACTTCGTCAATGTCACCATTCATGATGTTCGTGCCGTTGACTTCATCGATAGCATTGCCGATCAGTACGCGGTCGCGGCCAATCAGATGATGGCAGCAGCAGCACTCAAAGTGATTGGATTTGACCGACACCTCATCACCGCTACGGGTGAAGAACAATATCGCTACCCCATCCCAACCGGCGGACGATTTCACGACCTCTACCTGGCGACGCTCGCAAGCCCGCAACCTATCGAGCAGATCAATGAGATGAAGCGCTATCTGCAACAATCAACGCTCTTCGTCGCCCTCCCCTCATACTGGAGTAATCATGCACTCATCAAAGAACGTCTCAGTGTGCATGCACAACGGATCTATGAAATAGATAATGGCGCGATAACAATTTTCCAATATTAAAAACTACACCCATCGGTGTAGTTTTTAGCATAAGAATCATTTCAACATCAATCCGCATCGGGCAAACCCTGGCATGCCGAAAGGAATAAGTATTAAGTAGTAGGCAGTAAGTTCTCCTTACGGCTTAATACTTAGTACTTACTACTAACTTTTTTATCTTTCACCTTCATTCTTAACCTTCTAACCTTTTCACCTCTCACCCTTACGACTTTGCATAACTTCAAGGAGTCTCTCAAAGTACGCATCATATGAACACTGCTCGATTTCCGAACGTGCCTGCATCGCCATCCAATCATACCTATCTGCAGCACGTACCGAGCGCTGCAGCGCGCCAATCATATCTTTATGCGCTCCCGGCTCAAAGACAAACCCTGTCTTACCTTCCGTGACTAATTCAGCCGAACCACCAATGCGCGGCACCAACACGGGCGTACTGTTGGCAAAGCCATCATACACCGTACCCGGTGAGTTTTCGTACACCAACGACGGAAGCACCGAATACGAGACATGCGGGAACACCTTCTCGCCCAACTGATCATACGGGATACGGCCGGCAAACGAGACCCAAGGATATGGATACTCATGCTTGAGCGTTTCCAGCAACGCACCATCACCTACCATCAGTAACTTCGTATCAGGATGATCTTCATGAAAAATTTCAAATGATTCTAAGAGCAGTCGCACTCCTTTGTGCGCCACCATCTGTCCCACGTACAGATACACGCCGTTATACGCCTTGGGATAATAGGGTCTGTCGGCAACAACAGGATTGCGCAGCACGGCGGTGTGCACTTTAGCAAAAAACCCGCGGTCATTATAAAAATCAAGGAGCCACTGTGACGGCGAGACAATCGCATCGCAATATGAAAAAAGTACCTTGTTGCGCCACGCATAGAGGGCGTTGTACGGGTTGTTGATCGCACGATCCTGCTCCTTGCCCCAATACATCAATCCTGATGGCACGGCAAGCGAAATATCATGCAACGTATGAATGAGCGGGATACCCAACTCACCCACGACCTGTGGGATCATATAACTCAGTCCTTTGAGGTTATGTGTCACAATGAGGTCAGGTCGCTCATCGGCAATCAAGGCCTTCACCGCTTCGGCCGTCGCACGATCATTTTGATCGCGCACATGCCACAGTGCACGCTTCCACAACGGCTGTTCGTTGATATCAATATAGGAAAATCTTCCCTGTGGTGCTACGCGATACACCGTCACGCCATCAATCTGCTCGGTCACGGTTTCTCGTCCCACGGTAACCACAAACACCTCATGACCGCGCGCACGCGCTTCACGCACCACACCATCCGCGATGACTTCCGCACCACCTCGATGAAACGGCTTGTACAGTGAATTAATAAGACAAATTTTCATAGCTTACCGTAATGATTCATACACGTCCTTTAGTCGAGTATACACCTTTTCCTGCGCATAGGTCGAACGTGCGTGCATCAAGCCTGCAGCACCCATACGTTCGCGCACGACGTCATGATCCAAGAGTTCGGCAATAGCCGCAGCAAACTGCCCTTCATTGCGCACCGTAAACGAGAGTCCGTCGACGCCCTCCTGGAAAGCTGTCCGCACGCCCGGCAGCCGTGAGGCGATCACCGGCGTTCCACATGCCAAAGATTCGATGAGCACAATCCCAAACGCCTCGCTCGCGTCAATGGACGGCAGCACCGTCACATCAGCGGCGCTGTAATACTCAGGCAGCTCATCATACGACACACTGCCCGCAAATATAATCTGCTCGTCCAACCCCAGCGCACGCACACGTCGCTCATATGCGGGACGCATATCGCCCTCACCCACAATGACCAACTTCATCTGATGCTTGGTTGAGCGCTGCACCACCTGAAATGATTCAATCAAAAATTCAATGCCTTTGAAGTAGTGTGCCTTATCAAGTCCGCCGACAAACAAAATCATACGCTCACCATTGGCGAGCCCATGTCGCTCGCGAATTTTGCTATGCGCAGGTCGTGGAAAAAAATGATGCGTATTCACCTCCGGCGGAATATCAATGAATTTATTGGGAATGCTATAAAACAGTTTGCTGATCTTGGAATGCGCGGCATAATCATTTGACGTCACAATGACACGGTCAGCAATACGAATAATGCGCGGCATGAGGAGCTTGGTATGGAGCCAAAACAAGGGGCGCAAAATGATACCGCCCACGACATCCATGTGGTACGTCACCACCAGCTTGAGCGCCGGATTGCGTAACTTTGCCCACCAGACCACCTCCGCCATGCCGTAGCACGGATAGTGCAGATGAATCACATCAAAATCAGCCAAGCGTCGTGCAAGCTGCGGCGTAAACCCGGCATTGCCATACGCCAGCACCGGCTTGAGCCACTCAATCGTAAAACCTTCCCGTGCTTCCGTGCGCGCATCACCCTCATACGCCGGCGTGAAGACCGTCACCGCATGCCCATCGCACGCCAAAGCAACCGAATGGTTATATGCCATGGTTCCAATCCCTCCTTTGTATGGAGGGAAAACGCAGGTTATTTGGGCAACACGCATG